>DVKK01000039.1 GCA_018716085.1 Candidatus Ornithoclostridium excrementipullorum
GCCGTCGCGGTCATAGTAACGCTGCTGATATACGAATTCGGCTCGAGGAATCCGATAGATGACGACCCGGGATGGCCGTTAATGACAACGGACAGTATGGAGGACGGAGCAGTAGTGTTCGGGAAAGACCGTTATTATCCCGAAGAAGACCTAGTAACAAAAGTTAGTTTGCGGGTTTTTGATCCGACAGATGACGAAAGCATGAAGCTTTTGTCGGAAGGAAAATGGGAAAAGTATAATCCCGAAGCCGACGAAATAAGTATTTTGTGTAAAAACGGAGTGACACTTACAATTTCGAAGTCGTGGAAGAGAAGCGAGAGATCTCGGGAAGAATTTATTGCCGACCGCTTCCCTGACGGGTATTTGGTCGACGACGGAACGGTAGCTTTTTCTTATATGGAGAACAGGGAAGGAAGCGCTTTCATGTTCGGATATGAGTTTGCGGAAAACGAGGACGATCATTACTACGCTTATTGTTTTTATGCTCCGGACGATCCTGACATGACTTACGAGGAAGGATCGACAGCGATAAACGCAATATTCGATTCGCTCAGGCAATACGAATAATAAATCGAATAGACCCGCCGTAATTTAAAGCGGCGGGTCGTATTTTTATCTTATGCAATACCAATAGTGATATGATTGTTCGGCTTGACAAAGAATATCGAAGATGATAATATAAACTCGCAAAAGGTGTAAAAACCGTACCGAAAGAAGAGAACTTTTGCGGTAAGAAAAACCGCTACAGAGGAATAAATGACGGAAGAAGAAAGAGCGAGGCTTGAAAAGGCGAGAAAGACGAACAGGAAGAGAATATTGATCGCAGCGGTGGTGATCGCCGTCGCGGTCATAGTAACGCTGCTGATATACGAATTCGGCTCGAGGAATCCGATCAAACCTGAGCATAATTCTACGCCAATGACAACGGACAGTATGGATAAAGCCGCAGTAGTGTTCGGCAAAATGCATTTTTATCCCGACAGCGATTTGGTTATCAAGATTACGCTTCAGGACTTTCCAACTGTCGATTACGACAGTATGGAATTGGTACAGTCCGGCAAGTGGGAAAATTATTATCCCGAAGCTGACAGGTTGATAATTGAATGTTCCAACGGAGTAATTTTGACGATCGTAAAAAGCGTAAAGAGAACCGACAAATCCGGAGAAGAATTTTTTGAAGAGCGATTTCCGGAGGGCTACACGTATAACGAAATGATAGCATATTCCGATTTTGAGATAAGAAGCGGATATCCGTTTTTGTTTGCCTGTGAGCCTAGCGAAGAAGGAGACGAATACATATATACATACGGATTCGAAGTGAATGATATGACGGAAGAGGAAGGTAAAGCGGCTATCACCGAGGTGCTTGAATCTCTGCGCAGTTACGAATGACAAAAATATATTGCGAAAGGCGCCCGGTTTGGGCGCCTTTTTCATGTGTCGTCGCAAAAACGGAGAAGACTTCGCAATACTTCCGCGTATCGGGCAACAATTCCGATAACGATAATGCGAAAATTGAGTTGACAAAGCGCAAAGTGCGTGCTAATATGTAAAGGCAAAATACTTTATAAAGTAAAAACGCTTTATGGAAAAAAAGGACAAGCTGTACATCGGTCTATATAACGACTATTACGGAGCGTTGCTCACGGAACATCAGAGAAGTCTGGTGTCCGACTACTACGACCGCGATATGTCGCTTGCCGAAATAGCCGCCGAGAGAGGCATATCCCCGCAGGGAGTCAGGGACGCGCTGATAAGGGCGGAGAGGCAGCTTGAAGAATACGAGCGCAAACTCGGTATTGTGGAGAAATCACGCAAACTTGCGGCTATGCTGCGCGGCGCGGCGGAATCGGAAGGGGACGAGCGGACGAAGAAGTTGTTGCTCGACGCCGCGGATATGTTGTAAAGGAGGATATTATGGGAGCATTCAGTTCGCTCAGCGACAGGCTGTCGCACATATTCAGCAAACTTCGCGACAAGGGCGCTTTGACGGAACTCGAAGTCAAACAGGCAATGCGCGAGATAAGGATCGCGCTGCTCGAAGCGGACGTCAATTTTGCGGTCGTCAAGGATTTCGTCGCGAAGGTATCCGAAAAAGCCGTCGGCGAGAACGTGCTGAAAGGACTCAACCCGACCCAACAGGTCATCAAGATCGTAAACGACGAGCTTATCGCCGTTATGGGCGGAACGAGCAGCAAGATAGAGATATCGCCCAAGCCGCCGACCGTGATACTCATGTGCGGTCTGCAAGGCAGCGGCAAGACCACAATGTGCGGCAAGTTGGCGGTCATGCTCCGCAAACAAGGCAAAAATCCGCTTTTGGTCGCATGCGACATCTACCGACCCGCGGCTATCAAACAGTTGCAGATCGTGGGCAAAAACGCCGGCGTGCCCGTCTTCGAGATGGGGCAGGTGGATCCGCAGAAGATAGTCAAGGGCGCGCTTGCCCAAGCCGAAAAGGGCGGCAACGACGTGATGATAGTCGATACCGCCGGCAGACTGCATATCGACGACAAACTGATGGACGAGATACGCGGACTTAAAGAAACGCTCAAACCGTCCGAGATATTGCTCGTCGTAGACGCAATGACGGGACAGGACGCCGTCAACGTCGCTCAGAAGTTCAACGAAGTCATGGACGTAACGGGCGTTGTGCTTACCAAGCTGGACTGCGATACCCGCGGCGGCGCGGCGCTGTCGATAAGGGCGGTCACGGGCAAGCCGATCAAATTCTGCGGTATAGGCGAAAAGCTGTCCGATATAGAGGTGTTCCACCCCGACAGAATGGCTTCGAGGATCCTGGGAATGGGCGACGTTCTCACGCTGATAGAAAAGGCGCAGAACGCTTATTCCGAGGAAGAAGCCAAGGAGATGCAGCGCAAGTTCCGCGAGAGATCGTTCACGCTGGACGATTTTCTGACCCAGTTCGAGAAAATGAAGAGCATGGGCAGTATGCAGCAGATAATGCAGATGATCCCCGGGCTTTCGGGCAAGCTCAAAGGCGCGGATCTGGAAATAGACGAAACCAAGGTCGCGCATATGAAAGCGATCATAAGGTCGATGACGCCCGCGGAGAGGCGCGATCCCGATTCGATCAAGTCGTCGAACAAAAAGCGCATCGCCGCAGGCAGCGGCACGACGATCCAGGAAGTGAACAGCCTGCTGAAACAGTTCTATCAGACTCAGGAAATGATGAACAGAATGGCGGGCATGGGAAGAAGAGGCTTCGGCAAACTACCGTTTTGACGGAAAAATACAAAAAAAATACTCAACAAAAGGAGAACAACAATGGCAGTAAAACTCAGACTTACGAGAATGGGCGCGAAGAAAGCTCCGTTCTACCGCGTGGTCGCGATAGACGAGAGAAAGGCGAGAGACGGACAGTATCTCGACAACATCGGTTACTACGATCCGATGAAAGACGTCATCAACATCAACAGCGAAAAAGCTACGTACTGGCTCGGCGTAGGCGCTCAGCCCACCGATACCGTCCGCGCTCTGCTCAAAAAGAAAGAGATCATAAAGTAATATGGAAGAACTGGTCAGATACATCGTCGGACAGCTCGTCGACGACGGCAGCACGGTAACGGTCGAGAGCTCGGAGCAGAACGGCATCACCGTGATCAACATCATCGCCGGAAAAGACGAGATCGGCAAGATCATCGGCAAGCAGGGCAGGATAGCTCGCGCGATACGCACTTTGGTCAAAGCCGCCGCGGGCAGCAAGGCGAAAAAGATTTCCGTCGAGATCATCGAAAAGTAATGATATCGGACAGGATCGTTATAGGAACGGTCGCCAGGCCGCGGGGCATTGCGGGTGAGGTCAAGATCAATCCTCTCACCGACGACCCGCGGCGTTTTCGGTCGTTGAAAACGGTGGCGATAGGCGGCAGGGAATACCGCGTCGTCGGCGCTTCGGTCAATCCCGCGGGGGTGTACGTAGCCCTCGAAGGGGTGAACGACCGCGACGCCGCCGAAAAGCTGCGCGGGAAGGAATTGACCGTGCCGCGCGAAGAGGCGGTCATTGCAGACGGCCGCGTATTTATTGCGGATCTTATAGGCTGCGAGGTGTCTTTCACCGACGGCGAAACTTTGGGCGTGCTCGAAGACGTGCTTCAATACGGCGCGGCGGACGTCTACGTCGTGCGCGGTGCGAAGGGAAGAGTTCTGTTTCCCGCGCTCGCTCGAGTGATAAAGGAAGAAGATCCTTCCGCAGGCGTGATCGCGCTCGACCGCGAGGCATTCTCGGAGGTCGCGGTCTATGAAGATTGACGTCGCGACTCTGTTTCCCGAGGCGTTCGACGGACTGAAAGTCGGGATAATCGCCAAGGCTCTGCAAAAGGAGCTCTTTTCGCTTTCTTTGCACAATATCCGCGACTATTCCGCGGACAAACATCGCAGATGCGACGACTATCCTTTCGGAGGAGGGGCGGGGATGCTGATGACGCCCCAGCCGCTTCGCGACTGCATAAGAGCGGTCGATCCCGACAGGAAAAGCCTGCGTATCTATATGTCCCCGAAAGGCGCGCCTCTCACGCAGAGCAAGGTGGAGAGGCTCGCGCGATGCGAGTCGCTGCTCATAGTATGCGGGGCGTACGAGGGGATTGATCAGAGGATAATCGATTCCGAAATAGACGAGGAACTCTCGATAGGCGACTATGTGCTCACGGGGGGCGAACTCGCCGCCATGGTCGTGATAAACGCCGTCGCAAGGTATATCCCGGGAGTGTTGGGTAGCGAACAGTCCACCGAAGAAGAGAGTTTTTCGGACGGATTGCTCGAATATCCGCAATATACCCGTCCCGCGATTTTCGAAGGGGCGGCGGTGCCGGAAGTCCTGTTGTCGGGCAATCATGCCGAGATAGCGAAATGGCGCCGCGAAAAACAGCTCGAGATCACTCGCAGACTTCGCCCCGATCTTTTGGACAATGAGGGAGAAGATGGCAAAAGATAACATAATCGACAGACTTCTGGACGAGGACGACTGCGGCAACGTTACTCTCTACGCAGAGGACGGTTCGAAAGTCGAAATGGCGCAGATAGCGCTGATAGCCGCGGGAGGAGCGCCTTATGCGCTGCTTGCGCCCGTGGAATTGCTCGAAAAGGGGCAGACGGACTGTCTGCTCGCGTTTGCCGTACGCGAGGACGGAGTCTTCGAGGTTACGGACGACGATCTTCTTTCGGAGATATTCGAAGAATACGACAGACTTTACGGAGAGGGGCGCTGACCTTCTCGGGAGATATATGCGCATACAGTGGTACCCGGGTCATATGACCAAAGCGATGAGGATGATGCAGGAGCAGATAGGGCAGGTGGACTGTCTTATCTATGTGCTGGACATGAGGGCGGTGACGTCGTGTCTTAATCCTCAATTCGAAAAACTCGCTTCGGGCAAACCGATACTCTATGCGCTCAACAAACGCGATCTGGTCGAACAGAGCGACGTCGCGCTTTGGGAAAAGGCTTTTGCCGCGCAGGGGAAACGCTGCGTATCCACGGACGGCACGGGATTCCGTCACCGCGAAAAACTGATTGCCGAACTGACCGAACTCAACCGCGCCGTGATAGACCGTTACAAAGCAAAAGGCGTGCGCAAGACGGTGCGCGCTATGGTGGTCGGCGTGCCGAATACGGGTAAATCCACATTGATAAACAGCCTCTGCAAAAGCAAAAAGACCGTGACGGGCAACAAGGCGGGCGTAACGCGCGGCAAACAATGGGTCACGCTGGCTTCGGGTATCGAATTGCTCGACACGCCGGGGACTCTTCCGCCTTCCTTCGACGATCCCGACAAGGCGCTCAAACTCGCTTTCATCGGGTCGGTAAAGGACGAGATACTCGATACCGAAGAGCTCGCCGTAGAATTTATCGGATATATCCGCGCGCACGCGCCGCAGGCTTTCGAGAAACGCTACGGCGAAGGCGTGTTCTGCGATACCGATCACGAAACGCTGAACACGGTTGCGAAAAAACGCGGTTTCGTGCTGTCGGGAGGTTTGCCCGATACGGCGCGCGCCGCCCGCGCAGTGATAGACGATTTCCGCGGCGGCAGGATGGGCAGGATAATGCTGGACCGCCCGGGAGAGGGACTGTGAAAAAAGCCGTCGAAATGCTTGAATACGAAAGAGAATACGCGCGGCAGGGATACTGCGCGATATGCGGCGCGGACGAAGTGGGCAGAGGTCCCCTGGCGGGTCCCGTCGTCGTTGCCGCCGTGTGTATGCCTCTCGAAACGGACAAACTGATAGACGGCGTAAACGACAGCAAGAAGCTGTCGCCGAAACGCCGCGAACAGCTGTACGACGTAATTTTGCGGACCGCCGACGCGTATCGCATAGCGGAGATAGCTCCCGAGGAGATAGACTCGATAAATATCCTCAACGCGACGAAAAAGGCGATGCGAGAGGCGATAAATGCGCTCAAAGACAGGTGCGATCTGGCTTTGACCGACGCCCTCGACCCGGGAGCGGAACTCAGATGCGTGCCCATCGTAAAAGGCGACGCCAAAAGTTACAACATCGCAGCGGCGTCGATAGTCGCAAAGGTTTACAGGGACAGGCTCATGGACGAATACGCAAAGCTCTATCCGCAGTACGGCTTCGAGCGCAATAAAGGGTACGGGACGCGCGAACATATTGATGCCATAGGCGCGTACGGGCTGTGCCCCATACACCGCAGAAGTTTCGTCACGCACTTTGCGATAGGCGGCGGGAATGGAACGTAAAAACAACAGAAAGGGCGCGGGGGAAGGAGAAAACGCCGCCTGCGAACTGCTCGAAAGATCGGGATACAGGATACTCGAACGCAATTTTTCCACGCGAAGGGGAGAGATCGATATAATCGCAAAAGACGGCGGCGTGTACGTTTTCGTCGAGGTCAAGTCCCGCTCGGGGACGGCGTTCGGATATCCGGAAGAGGCTGTCACGCCCGCGAAGCAATACAGGATCGCTGGAGCCGCGGCGTCATGGCTCGCCGCGAGAGGAGTAAAGAATAAGCCTTGCCGTTTCGACGTCGTGACGGTGCTTGACGGACGGGCGGAATTGATCAAAGGCGCGTTCGATCTCACCGACGCGGCAAAAGGCGCTCGCGGCACGTTCGGGACGCGGAGATGAGCTCGGTTTTACCGAAGATACGGCGTTAAAACCGCGATAAGCGCGCTTGACGCGAAAAAATAACGAAAAGTGCGTTATTTCGGTTGCAAAAAGCACGCGTTGATGATAAAATAGTCAAGCAAAAGACTTCGGGCGTTCCTCCGATGTGACATACGGCACACGCGAACGCTTGGTAATATGGAGGTAAAGTCAAAATGAGCAACGTTATCGATATCCTCGAAAAAGAGGCAATGCGCACCGATCTGCCCAAACTCGCGATCGGCGACACCGTCAAGGTATGGGTCAAGGTCAAAGAAGGCAACAGAGAGAGATTGCAGGCGTTCGAAGGCATCATCATCTCTTTCAAGAACGGCAGCGTCAGAGAGACTTTCACGGTCAGACGTCTTTCTTTCGGCGTCGGCGTGGAGAGAACTTTCCCGCTCCATTCTCCCAAGATCGACCACATCGACATAATCCGTCACGGCAGAGTCAGAAGAGCGAAGCTGTACTATCTGCGCGACAGAGTCGGTAAGGCGGCAAGACTCAGAGAAGTCATCAAGAAGTAATTTTTACGAAAAACAAAAGCGCTCAGCGCAAGATAACGGGCATCGATGCAAATCGGTGCCCGTTTCGTATACCATCATCGCGAGTTTTTACGCTTTTCCGCATATCGGCGGGCAAGGTCGATATGCGGTCGTTACGAGATAAGACGTGAAAAAAGATATCAAGACGGAGCGGAGAGGGACGAGAAGAAGGACTGCGAATTTTACGATGATTTCGGTATATCGGCGGGCAATGCCGATATGCGGTCGTTACAGGTAAGACTGAAAAAAGATATCAAGAAGGAGCGGAGAGGGGCGGGAAGAAGGACTGCAAATTTTGCGATGATTTCGGTGTATCGGCGGGCAAGGTCAATACCCGTGGGTATTAGCTGCCCGACGATTGCCGAAAGCGCGCAAAAGAGGCGTCCTACTTCCGTCCCTCTCCCTCCGTATTGATAAATATAATAATAAAAGTAAGTAAACGCTTGTCAAACGGCAACTTTTATTTTATTATATTTATGACTATCCGAAAAGACATCGGACAAATCCGCATCAGGAGAAGAGTTATGAAGAGAAGAGTATTCGCGCTTGCGGCTGTGGTCGTGATCGTGCTGGCGGTATTCGTGTTCGCAGGTTGCAGCGGGACGGAAGATTACGTCGAGATCGTGGTCAACAACGGTTTCGAAACGGTCTCCGACGCTTCCAACGTACAGAATTGGACCAAGGCGGCGGGCACGGGCGATCTGATATCGTTCACGGCGTCGCCGGGAGCGGGTTCGGACCAGTATGACGCAGCGCTAGGAGCGCGTTACGGTACGATTTCCACCACGTCTTCGACCGCCGCTCACGCCTATATCTATCAGAAGGTGACGCTCGAGAAAAACAAAACTTACCGCTTGTCCGTGTATGCCGACGTTTCTTCGGTGACCGCCGCGGGAGGCTACGGTTTTTACGTCGGCTTCGCGGAGGATCTCAATCACAACGGGATCAACGTGACCGAGAGCGGCGACGGTTTCACGACCTACGAATGCTATTTCACCAGCGCGATAGGCGGCGAGGCGACGCTCATCGTCGGTATGGGCATAGAAGGCACTTCTCCGTACGGTACGGTGTCGTTCGACAACGTAAGTCTGCAATCCGTCGATACCGTTCCCGACGGCACGACGGTAGGCGTGTTGCAGGACAGTTCCGATTATTCCCACAGCGACGGCGGATCGATCGCTTTCGTTACGGTTTTCGCGCTGTTCTCGGTAGCGCTCGTGATCGCAATATATGTCGTACTGCGCAGGACGATGCCCGAGGATAAGGGAAGCGCTCCCGATCCCGAAGGCGGAACGGCAGCGCGCGAGATGAGCAATAAGACGTTCATAGCTCTTATCGGAGCGGTCGTCGCGGCTTTCGCCGTGCGGTTTGTGATAACGCTGCTGTGTTACGGCATGGGCAGCGAGATAGATTCGCTTTCGTCCATAGCGTCGTCTCTCGCGAATTCGGGACTGACGACCGCGTTCACCAACACGTCGCTGTCCAACGAACCCGTAGGCGTTATGTACGTGTTGTGGATATTCGGGCTTATAGGCAACGCGATAGGAGTGGAGAGCGGCTCCATGGGTATGGCGATGCTCGTCAGGATACCGGCGATAATCGCGGATATGTTCGTGCTTTGGGCGGTGTTCTCGTTCGCGTTCTCAAAATATACGGATAAGCGCCCCGCGGTCGCATTCGGATGGCTGTACGCGCTGATGCCGGTCTTCTTCGTGTTCGGAGCGATGTACGGCAGTTACGAAACGATAGCGATAGCTTTCCTCGTTTACGCGCTCATAGCGTTTTACGACAAGAGCTATATCGCAAGCGGGATATTCTTTACGTTCTCGCTGTTGTTCAGCCACTATGTGCTCGTCGTCATGCCGATATATGCGGCGGCGCAGGTCGTCAGCGCGATCAGGAACAAGCAGGTAAGACTGCCGATCATCCTGACCATGGTAGGAAGCTTCGTGCTGTATTACCTGATCTCTCTGCCGATGTGTCTGTCGCAGATACGTACGGGCAAAGTCTTCTACGTATTCAGCATGATCAACGCGTATTTCGAGACGTCGGCGTTCCTTTCGACCGATGCGTTCAATATGTACGCGATGTTCGGAGCCGCCAACTCCACGGTCCGCAACACTTTGCTGACGGTCTGCAACTGGCTGTTCGTCGCGGCGATGGGCGGCGCGGTCGCATTCGCTTACTACAAGCAGAACAACAACGCCGACCTGTTCCTGTATTCCAGTCTGGCGCTTACGCTGTATTCGGTGTTCGGCGCCCAGTCGACCGTGGTGATACTTCCCGCGGCGGCGGTGCTGTTGCTGATCTATATGACGATGCTTCCCGACAAAAGGCTGTATTCCGTCTACGGGGCTCTGTGCACGCTGTCTTTCCTCAATATCGCGGAGCTGATATCGCGGAGCGGCTTTATCACGGGCACCGACAATGCCGGATATCTTTCGTTCTGGTCGCACAGTCCGTTCATAATCGTATTTTCGGTCATAGCGGTGTTGGTCGCCGCGTATTACGTCTACGTGACGGTGGATATAGTGCGCTATGACAGATATTCGACGATAGAGAGGAGATACGACTCCCTTTTCGCCGAATTGAAGGGATCGTTCGCTTCTTTCGGCGCAAGATTCAGACGCAACGGCTGACGTATAAGGGGAGGGGGACATGCTTGCAAAAGTAAGGAGTTTTTCCCTTAACGGGCTCGACGGTTTCGAGGTGTCGGTGGAGGTCGACGTCAATGCCGGACTTCCCGCATACGAGATCGTCGGCATGGGCGATACGGCGGTCAAGGAATCGCGGGAAAGGGTGCGCGCGGCGATAAAAAATTCGCTGCTCGACTATCCGATCAGGAAGATAGTCGTCAACCTCGCTCCCGCAGACAGCCGCAAGGAGGGAAGTCTTTACGACCTGCCGATCGCCGTCGGAATTCTTGCCGCGAGCGAGCAGATACCGAAAGGTTCGTATAAGGATTTCGTCGTGATAGGCGAGCTGGGACTGGACGGTTCGGTAAGACGGGTGAACGGCGTGATGCCGCTCGTGCTGTCGGCGGTGCAGAAGGGCTTCCGCAAATTCATGCTTCCCGAGGGCAACGCCAAAGAGGCGGCTTATATTCCCGGAGTCGAAGTCTACGGCTTTTCGGGGTTGGACGAGGCGGCGGCGTTTCTGAACGGCGCCGTCGTCAAGGATCCCGTACCCGCCGCGGTATTCGGAGCTGTCGGCACGGAGAACAGGTACAACGTGGATTTTTCCGAAGTCAAGGGACAGCAGGTCGCAAGAAGAGCGTTGGAGATCGCCGTAGCCGGCGGACACAACATACTGATGATCGGACCTCCCGGCGCAGGGAAGACGCTTATGGCGAAGTGCGTGCCCACGATCATGCCGGACATGACCTTCGAAGAGGCGATCGAGGTCACGAAAATACATTCGGTAGCCGGAATACTGGACGCGGAAAAGGGCATAGTTACCCAAAGACCGTTCCGTACTCCGCATCATACGGTGACCGCTCCCGCGCTTATGGGCGGCGGAGCGAAAGCCCGTCCGGGGGAAGTGAGCCTCGCCCACAACGGAGTGCTGTTTCTGGACGAAATGCCGGAATATCAGCGCAGAACGCTGGAAGGACTGCGCCAGCCTCTCGAAGACGGCTCGGTCACGGTGTCGCGCTCCAAACAGACGTTGGAGTATCCCGCCGAATTCATGTTGGTCGCGAGCATGAATCCGTGCCCGTGCGGCAATTTCGGCTCAAAGACAAGACAATGCCGCTGTTCTCCGTCGGAGATACACAGATACGTATCCAGGTTGTCCGGACCTTTGCTCGACAGGATCGATCTGCAGGTAGAGGTGGACGGCGTGGGATATGAAGAGCTGCGTTTCTCTCCCGACGCGGAAAGCAGCGCGGATATAAAAAAGAGAGTGGAAAAGGCGCGCGCCATGCAACGCTCGCGATACGGCAGCTCTCTCACGACCAACGCGCGTATGACCAACGCGCAGCTCAGACGTTGGTGCGGGCTTTCTCCCGAAAGCGAGCGGATACTCGAAGCGGCGTTTTCCAGGCTGGGACTGACCGCCCGCGCAAGCACGAGAGTGCTGAAAGTCGCGCGCACGATCGCGGACCTCGAAGGGAGCGAACGCATCCTTCCGCCGCATATCACCGAAGCGGTGCAATACAGGTCGCTCGACCGCAAATATTGGGAATGAGATACAGCGACGACGAAAAGGCATTGATAATGCTCTCGCACGAGAGCTCGGTGCAAAAGCGCACTTCCTGCCTCGCGTCCGTGAAAAGACCGCGCGATCTTTACGGAAACTACGCTCACGCAGATACCGTGATAGAGTATATGTCAAGGCGCGGCATGACCGCGGTCACGTATTGCAGCGAAGGCTATCCGGAGGCGTTGCGCGATCTGTACGATCCGCCCGCAGTCCTGTACTGTCGGGGCAATACGGCGCTTCTGTCCGATATGTCGCGCAGTATCGCAGTCGTCGGTACGCGCAGGATCACCAGATACGGCAAGGACGTCACCGCGTGCTTCGTCAGGGCGTTCGCCGAGAGCGGACTTTGCGTGGTCAGCGGAATGGCGCGAGGAGTGGATACGCTCGCGCACCGCACGGCGCTCGATTGCGGAGCGGATACGGTCGCGGTACTCGGATGCGGCGCGGACGTGCCTTATCCGCCCGAGAACGCGGGGCTGCTCAAAGAGATCGCCGAAAAGGGGCTGGTCGTCAGCGAATATCCTCCCGGAACTCCGCCGCACGGATACCGTTTTCCGGAGAGGAACAGGATCATAAGCGCGCTGAGTTTCGGAGTGCTCGTCACCGAAGCGGGAGCAAAGAGCGGTTCGCTGATCACCGCGGACTGCGCGATAGAACAGGGAAAGGAACTGTACGTCGTGCCGGGCAACGTGTTTTCCGGAGCGAGCGAAGGGTGCAACCTCAAAATAAAGGAGTGTCAGGGCGCGGCGGTCACGACTCCGTCGGATATACTCGGAGATAAGCGCAGAAAGAGCGCGAAAGAGCTTGGAGTGCAGTTATCCATCGAGCAAACGAGGATATTGGAAATGTTGGCGGAAGAAGAGAGCGTACACTTTTCCGACCTGCTGCAAAAGAGCGGGCTCTCGACGGGCGAACTGAGCGCTCTGTTGTCGGAAATGGAAATATACGGAATGGTAAACAAGCTGTCGGGCAACTATTATTCGGCTGTCCGCGAGCTTTAAGGAGATATAATGAAACTTGTAATAGTCGAATCGCCTCACAAAGCAAAGACGATAGCAAAGTATCTGGGAAGCGGCTATCACGTACTCGCCTCGGGCGGACACGTGAGCGATCTTCCGCAGAAAAGCCTGGGCATAGACATCGATCACGATTTTGCGCCGCAGTACGTCATCACTCCGTCCAAGGAGGAAACGATAAAGCGTATCAAGAGCGAACTTGCCAAGGCGGACAAAGTCTATCTCGCGACCGACCCCGACCGCGAGGGAGAGGCGATATCGTGGCATCTCGCCAACGTGTGCGGGATACACGACGGCAACGTGCGCATAGTGTTCAACGAGATATCCAAGAAAGCGGTGCTGAGCGCTTTGGAAAATCCGCGCAGCATCAACATGAATCTCGTCGACGCACAGCAGGCGCGCCGCGTACTGGACAGATTGGTGGGATATCAGATATCCCCGATACTTTCGCGCAAGATAAAGAGCGGGCAGTCGGCGGGCAGAGTGCAGTCGGTCGCGCTCAAAATGATCGTGGACCGCGAACGTGAGATAAGGGATTTCAAGCCCGAGGAATACTGGAACATATACGCGTTTCTGCTCAAAGACAAGCGCAGCGCCGCTTTCAAATGCGAATTTGCCGACGTCGACGGGAAAAAATACAAGGTCAGGACCAAGGAGACGGCGGACAAGATCGTCGCCCGCAGCAAGGAAGGGCAGTGGCGCGTGGACAGCGTAAAACGCAGTACGTCGGTCTCCAAACCTCAGCCGCCGTTCACGACGTCTACCATGCAGCAGGACGCGTCGGGCAAACTCTCTCTGACCGCGGCTCAGGTCATGCAGATCGCTCAGCAGCTGTACGAAGGCGTGGATCTGGGCGCGGAAGGACAGGTCGCTTTGGTGACCTATATCCGTACCGACAGCGTGCGCGTGGCGGTCGAAGCGCAGAACGAGGCTTTGGCTTACATCAAGGATAATTACGGCGAGAAGTACGCTCCCAAGCGCCCCAACGTCTACGCGACCAAACAGAACGCGCAGGACGCGCACGAAGCGATCAGACCGATATCCCTTGCCGTCACGCCCGATTCGATCAAGGACAAAGTCCAGCGCAACGTGTACAGGCTGTACAAGCTGATATTCGACCGTTTCGTCGCTTCGCAGATGCAGAGCGCGAGTTACGATACTCTCAACGTGCACATAGTTTCCGAAAAGGACGATCACACCTGCGGGTACACGCTGAAAGGGCGCACGCTCAAATTCAACGGGTGGCTCGCGGCGTACACTCCGATGACGGACAGCGAGGAAAAGGACGCGAAGACCCTGCCCGATTTCACGGAAGGGCAGGAGCTGGAACTCAAAGAGATGCAGAGCGAGCAGAAGTTCACCAAACCGCCGCTTCGCTTCACCGATTCCACGTTGGTCAAGGCGATGGAAGAAAACGGCATCGGCCGCCCGTCCACTTACGCGGCGACGATATCGGTACTGGCAAAGCGCACGTATACGGACAAAGAGGGCAAATACATCAAGCCGACCGAATTGGGCGAGATCGTCTGCGACAGTCTGGTCAAGTATTTCCCCAACATCATGAACGTCAAGTTCACCTCCGACATGGAGAGCAAACTCGACACGATAGAGGACGGAGGAGTGCGCTGGCAGAAGATAATCGAGGATTTTTATCCCGATTTCAAAAAGAAACTGGACGCCGCTCGAGGGGACAGGAGCGCGAGGATAAAACCCAAAGAGGAAGAGAGCGACGTCATATGCGAAAAATGCGGCGCGAGAATGGTCGTCAAGGACAGCCGTTACGGAAAGTTCCTCGCGTGCCCCAACTTCCCCAAGTGCCGCAATACCAAGCCGTACGGAGAGCCGGTCGCAAAGTGCCCAAAATGCGGAGCGGGGGTTTATAAAAAAGTATCCAAAAAGGGCAAGACGTACTACTCGTGCGAGAACCGCGACTGCGGCTTCTTCTCGTGGGACGTGCCCGCGCCGAAACTTTGCCCCGACTGCGGCTCGTACATGAAGATGACCAAGTCCAAAAACGGCGACGTCAAGTATACCTGTTCCAACCAGGAGTGCAGGCATACCGAAACGATCGCGGGCGGAGAGAGCGGCGAAAAATGAGATTCCACGTGATAGGCGGCGGACTTGCGGGCTGCGAAGCGGCGTACAGACTTCTTCGCGGCGGCGACGAGGTCGTGATGCACGAGATGAGAGGCGTCAGACCTACGCCGTGTCACTCCACTGACGGGTTGGCGGAGCTTGTGTGCAGCAACAGCCTGAAAAGCGAAGCCGAGGATACGGCGAGCGGACTTCTGAAGGCGGAACTCAAAGCCATGGACTGTATGCTGCTGGACGTAGCCGACAAGTGCCGCGTGCCCGCAGGCGGCGCGCTTGCCGTGGACAGAGAGGCTTTTTCCCGCGAAGTCGAGCGCAGGCTGAGGTCGTACGACGGGTTTTCGCTCGTGCGCGAAGAGGTGACCGATCCCGCGCCGTACGAGCCCGTAGTGATAGCCAGCGGGCCTTTGACCTCGGACGCGCTTGCAGGCGCGCTTGCCGACAGATACGGCGCAAGATACATAGGCTTTTACGACGCCGTGGCGCCGATAGTGGACGGCGAGAGCGTGGATACCGAATGTTCGTTCGCCGCGAGCAGATACGGCAAGGGCGAAGACGATTATATCAACTGTCCTCTCACAAAGGACGAATATTACGCCTTCTGGCGCGAGCTCGTGTCTGCAAAGACGGCGCGGCTCCGCGACTTCGACAAGAGAGAACTGTTCGAGGCGTGTATGCCGGTGGAAGAGATGGCGCGCAGAGGCGCGGACACGCTGCGTTTCGGTCCGCTCAAAGCGGCGGGGCTCAAAACTCCCGACGGTAGGACGCCGTATGCGGCGGTACAGCTCCGCAGGGAGAACGTTGCGGGCACGGCGTACAATATAGTCGGATTTCAGACCAATCTGACTTTCGGCGAACAGAAGCGGGTGTTCGGGATGATCCCGGCGCTCGCTCATGCGGAATTCCTCCGCTACGGAGTGATGCACCGCAATACGTATCTCAACGCGCCGCGCGTGATGGACGCGGGCTTTATGTCCAAGGACGGAACGCTCGTGGCGTTCGCGGGTCAGCTGACGGGCGTGGAAGGATATGTGGAGAGCATATGCAGCGGACTGCTCGCCGCGGAAAATCTCAGACTCGCCGCGCGCGGAAAAGGCAGACTCGTCCTTCCGTCGGAGACGGTGGCGGGACAGTTGCAGAGGCACGTGAGCCGAGAGAGCGACAACTATCAGCCCATGAACGCCAACTTCGGGCTGCTTCCTCCCGTAAGAGAGGAGATAAAAGACAAAAAACAACGCAAACTCGCGTTTTACACACGCGGTATGCAGGCGATCGGGCGGTTTCTCGAAGACGCCCGAAAGGAGGAAATATGGAATTGAAAGGTACGACCATATGCGCCGTGCGCAGGGACGGCAAGATAGCCGTTGCCGGCGACGGACAGGTCACTATGGGCGAAAGCGTGATACTCAAAGGCAACGCCAGAAAGGTAAAGAGGATCTATGACGACAAGGTCGTGATAGGCTTTGCGGGATCGGTCTCCGACGCGTTCACGCTCAGCGAGAAATTCGAAAAGATGCTGCAAAAGTATTCCGGCAATCTGATGCGAAGCGCGGTCGAGCTTGCGGAACTGTGGCGCAACGACAAAGTCGTGCGCAAGTTGGAAGCGATGCTGATCGTAGCCGACAAGGACGGTCTTTATCTCGTATCGGGCAGCGGCGACGTGATAGAGCCCGACGGCGACGCGTGCGCCATCGGCAGCGGAGGCAATTACGCGCTCGCGGCGGCGAGAGCTCTGCTCAAAGAGACGGATCTTCCCGCCAAAGATATCGCGTACAAGGCGCTCAAAATAGCGAGCGAACTGTGCGTGTTCACCAACGACAACATAGTCGTCGAGGAGGTGTGATATGGAGCAGTTTACTCCAAAACAGATAGTAAAGGAACTCGACAGGTTCATAATCGGGCAAAATTCGGCGAAAAAGGCGGTCGCGATCGCGCTTCGCAACAGATACCGCCGTTCCATGCTTCCCGAAGAACTGAAAGAGGAGATCACTCCCAAGAACATCATCATGCAGGGACCTACCGGCGTGGGCAAGACGGAGATAGCGCGTAGGCTCGCCAAGATAGTCAACGCGCCGTTCGTCAAGGTCGAAGCGACCAAATTCACCGAGGTCGGCTACGTCGGACGCGACGTCGAATCGATGATAAGGGATCTTGTCGAAGTCGCGGTACGCATGGTCAGGGAAGAGCGCAGCAAAGACGTGGAGGCGTCCGCCCGCAAGAACGTGATAGATAAGATAGCGAAAGCCGCCGCGCCTCAGCGCAAGAGCGCGTATCCCGATCTTTCGGACAAAGAACTGTTGGCGGCGGTCAGAAAGGAGATAGCCGACGGCGCCGTCGACGACGTGGTCATAGAGATCGAGCTTCCCGAAAAACCCAAGTCGCAGCAGCTGCCGGGGGGAATGGAGATCAACATCATGGATATGATGGGAGGGCTTCTTCCCAAGCGCACCAAGATGAAAAAGGTAACGGTGCGACAGGCTTACAAGACTTTGCTCGAAGCGGAATGCGAAAAGCTGGTCGACGCCGAGGCGATAAACGCCGAAGCGATACGCCGCGCCGAGAACGAGGGGATAATCTTCATCGACGAGATGGACAAGATCGCCGCGAAGGGCAACACTTCGGGGCCCGACGTGTCGAGAGAAGGCGTGCAGAGAGATATCCTGCCGATAGTCGAAGGCTGTACCGTAAACACCAAATACGGACCGATCAAGACGGATTATATCCTGTTCATAGCGGCGGGCGCGTTCCACATTTCGTCCGTATCCGATCTGATACCAGAATTGCAGGGCAGATTCCCGATCAACGTAAGACTGGACAGCCTGAGCGAAAAAGATTTCGTCGAGATACTGACCAAGCCCGACAACGCCATACTGATGCAGTATACCGAACTGCTCAAAGTGGACAACGTCGTTCTGCGTTTTACGGACGAGGCGATCGCGCAGATAGCGTCGATAGCCGCGGCGGAGAACGAGAACAGCGAGAACATCGGCGCGCGCAGACTTCACACGATCATGGAAACGCTGCTCGACGATATTTCTTTCAATGCGGGAAACCTCACTGACCGCGTGGAAGTGACTGTGGACAAACAGTACGTGCTGACCCATCTCGACAAGACGATACGCACGCTCAATCTGCACAAATATATACTGTAAATTTACCTGCCCGTGTCTGTAAAACAAGATTTACGACGCGGAGAAGAGGAGCAAGATGATCAATATACCCAAAGGAACAAAGGACGTACTTCCCGCCGAGGCGTACAAGTGGCACTATGTCGAAAAGACCGTGCGCGAAGTCGCGGCGGCGTATTGCGCGAGCGAGATCCGTACCCCGACTTTCGAGCATACCGAATTGTTTTTGCGCGGCGTCGGCGGCACCACGGACATAGTCAACAAGGAGATGTATACCTTCGACGACAAGGGCGGCAGGTCCATGACCCTGAAGCCCGAAGGCACGGCGGGCGTGGCGAGGGCGTTTATCGAGAGATCCCTGTACGCGGACGCTCAGCCCACCAAGATGTACTATATCACTCCCGTATTCAGATACGAGAAACCTCAGTCGGGCAGACTGCGCGAGCATCATCAGTTCGGCGTCGAGTTTTACGGCAGCGCAAGTCCGCGCGCCGACGTGGAGGTGATATCTCTGCTCGACGCGGTCTATAAGAGGCTGGGCATCACGGGACTCAAACTGCATATCAACAGTATCGGATGCAGGGAGTGCCGCAAGACGTATAACGACGCTCTCAAAGCGTATTTCGGCGCTCATATCGGCGAGATGTGCGACACCTGCCGCGAAAGGCTGGACAAAAATCCGCTGCGCATCCTCGACTGCAAGGAGAGCGGCTGTCGCAAGATCATAGCGGACGCTCCCGTCGTGCTGGACTATCTGTGCGACGACTGCCGCAGACATCACGAAGAGGTGTGCGCGGGACTGGATGTGATCGGGATAGAGTATTCCGTCGATCCGCGCATAGTCCGCGGGCTCGACTACTATACGCGTACGGTGTTCGAATTCATATCCGAAGATATCGGCGCGCAGGGCACGGTCGGCGGCGGAGGAAGATACGATCATCTGCTCGAAGAGATCGGCGGCAAGTATTGCCCCGCGGTCGGATTCGGGTCGGGTATAGAGCGCATCATCATGACGATGGAGGCTCTCGGGGTGCCGTTCGGCGAAAGACCCCGCCCTTGCGTGTACGTCGCGCCCGTAGGCGAGGACGACAAGACCGAGGCGACGCGTATAGCGGCAAAGCTGCGCTCGGCGGGAGTGTCTTGCGAGACCGATCTTACCGACAGAGGTTTCAAGGCGCAGATGAAGTACGCCAACAAGATCGCCGCGCGTTACCTTGTCGCGGTAGGCGAGAGCGAGCGCGCAAGCGGCGTATATCAAGTGAAAAACATGGACGAAGGCACGACCGAGGCTGTGACCGCGGACGCGCTTTCGGAATACTTCGCAAACAGAACGGAGAAGAACGTATGACGGATTTTTTGAACGGAGCAAAGAGAAGCATGATGTGCGGCGAGCCGCGCGGGACCGATACGGGAAAGAGGATAACGGTGATGGGCTTTGTCGCCAAGTACCGCAATCTGGGCAACCTTCTGTTCCTCGACGTGCGCGACAGAACGGGCGTGGTACAGGTAGCGTTCGACGACAGCTGCGCCGAGGACGTTTTCGCCAAGGCGGCGACGGTCAGAGGAGAATACGTGGTGTGCTGCACGGGCGTCGTGAGGAGCCGCGGCTCCAACGTGAACGCCGCGATGCCGACGGGCGAGATAGAGATACTCGCCGACGACATAAAGATATTGTCCGAGGCGGAAACGACTCCGTTCGTTATCGCCGACGACGTCAAGGCGAGCGAAACTCTGCGGCTCAGATACAGATATCTCGATCTGCGCCGTAAACCGTTGCAGGACATACTGGTCATGCGCGACAAGATCACGCGTACCGTACGCAATTATATGGCGGACAACGGTTTTTTGGAGATTGAAACGCCGTTTTTGGGCAAGTCCACTCCCGAGGGAGCGCGCGACTATCTCGTTCCCAGCCGCATACATCACGGCGAATTTTACGCGCTGCCGCAATCGCCGCAGCTTTACAAACAGTTGCTCATGATCGCGGGTATGGACAGATATTATCAGATAGCGCGTTGTTTCCGCGACGAAGATCTGCGCGCCAACCGTCAGCCGGAATTTTCTCAGATAGATATGGAGATGTCCTATGTCGAGGATTCCGAGGACGTCATGGAAGTCGCCGAGGAACTGGTCAAAAAGCTGTTCCGCGACTGCCTGAACATGGATCTTAAAGAAAAGTTCCGCCGCATTCCGTACGCCGAGGCGATGGAGCGCTGGGGCAGCGATAAACCCGACACGCGTTACGGGCTGGAATTGTGCGACGTTTCGGACATAGCGGCAGGCAGCGGATTCTCGGTATTCGAGGGCGCCGTTGCGGGCGGCGGAAGCGTGCGAGGCATCAACGCTCAGGGGCTGTGTTCTTCGATGACCCGCAAGGACGTAGACGCCTGCGCCGATTTCGCGAAGAGCTGCGGAGCAAAGGGACTGGCATACGCCATGCTCAAAGAGGACGGCTCCGTCACTTCGTCTTTCTTCAAGTTCCTTTCCGAAGAAAAGATCGCCGCGCTGAAAGAAAAACTCGGCGCAAAAGCGGGAGACGTGTTGTTCTTCGTCGCAGACGCCGACGATATGCTCGTCAAGACGGTGCTCGGGTCGCTCCGCGTGTATCTGGCGGACAAATATTCGCTTTACGACAAGAGCAAGTTCGATTTCCTCTGGGTGGTGGATTTCCCGCTGTTGGAATACGACAAGGAGGAAGGACGGTACGTTGCGGTACATCATCCTTTCACGAGCGCTAAGGTGGAGGATATACCTTTGCTCGATTCCGATCCTCTCAAAGTGCGCGCCAACGCTTACGATATGGTCATCAACGGTCAGGAAGCCGGCGGCGGAAGCATAAGGATACACGACTGCAAGATGCAGAGCAAGATATTCTCTCTGCTCGGTCTTACCGATGAGCAGATATCCGAAAAGTTCGGTTTCTTCGTCGACGCGTTCAAGTACGGCGCGCCGCCTCACGGAGGATTGGCGTTCGGGCTTGACCGTCTGGTCATGATAATCACCGGCACCGACAACATCAAGGACGTCATCGCGTTCCCCAAGGTGCAGAACGCTTCCTGCCTTATGACGGGCGCTCCGTCCGAGGTCGACGGAAAGCAGCTTGCCGAACTCGCTCTGGAGATAGAGAAGAAGTGAGTTTCGAGCGCGCTCTTCCGCTTATAGGCGCGGACGGACTGGCAAGGCTCGCCGAAAGCCGCGTCGCGGTCGTAGGCGTGGGCGGCGTGGGAGGTCACGTCGCCGAACAGCTTGCCAGATGCGGCGTGGGAGAGATCGTTCTGATAGACGGGGACGTCGTCGAAAAGAGCAATCTCAACCGTCAGATTGTCGCTTTGACGAGTACGTTGGGACTCAACAAAGCCGAGATCATGCGCGACAGGATAGAAGATATAAATCCCGATTGCCGCGCGGAGGCGTATCCGGTCATGCTCGACGGTTCGAATTGCGCGAGGCTTTTGGACGGAGTCGATTACGTTGCCGACGCGATAGATCAGCTCTCCGCAAAGGCGGACCTGGCGCAGTTCTGCGCCGAACGCGGTCTGCCGATAGTCAGCGCGATGGGCGCGGGCAATCGGGCGGGATACTGCGAGTTTTCCGTGACGGATATATATAAAACGCAATACGATCCTCTTGCGAAAAAGTTCCGCCGCATGATGAAGGAGCGGGGAGTGAAGAAACTGGACGTATGTTATACGCCGGTCCCTCCGTCATATACGGGGAACGGAGTAGCGAGCGTTTCGTATACTCCCGCGGCGTGCGGCATAAGGATGGCGGCTTATATAGCGGAAAGACTGCTCGCAAAAAGATCCTGCTGAACGAACAAGGCAAAAAGGCATGAAAAAACGGCGGATATCCGCCGTTTCGTTTTTCTTTCTCAGTCCATCATCTCTTCGATCTCTTCCGCAGGCATATATCCGACGTTGCGGCGTTTCTCCGTTCCGTTTTCGATATACACGAGGGTAGGCATCGCGGAAACGCGGAATTTGCGCGTCGCGTCGAGATTGCGGTCTACGTCGACTTTGACGAAGGTCACGTCGGGGTGTTTTTCCGCTACCTCGTCCAGTATGGGCGCAAGCATTTTGCAAGGGCCGCACCAGGTGGCGAAAAAGTCCACGAAGACTTTGTCGTTCTGTTCTATCGTTTCGGCGAGCTGTTGTCCGTTTATCTCTTTTACGAATTCGCTCATATCGATACCTCCTTATATTTATTTATCATTATTATACCACGTTTTTCCGATTTTGCAACAGTGCCGCGCATATTCGCGCTTTTCGGCGGAGCGTGCCGCGGGAGCGAAGCCGTTTCGACGTGTCTGAACGGATCGGCAGAGGGTCGACGACCGAATTTGCGGTAATTACATGGTGCAGAGCGAGATACCTCGCCGAGTGTGCGAAATGCGTCGTACGGCGGCGCAAAAGCGCGGAAAATGTGACGAAGAGCGGAGCTAACTGCCTTCGATACGATTGCCAAATAAGAGATTATACTGTATAATAAATACATAAAAAACACTTTCTACCCGCAAAGGAGAGGATATGATAGACTTAAAGACGATAAGACAAGAGGACGAGGAACTCTACGCGGCGCTCGAAGACGAGCTGAAAAGACAGCAGAACAACATCGAGCTGATCGCCAGCGAGAACATAGTTTCGCCCGCGGTCATGGCTGCCATGGGCACTCATCTGACCAACAAATACGCCGAAGGATATCCTGCGAAGAGATATTACGGCGGCTGCGAATACGTAGACGTGGTCGAAAGGCTCGCTATCGAGAGAGCGAAAGAGCTCTTCGGCGCCGAGCACGCCAACGTGCAGGCTCACAGCGGCGCAAATGCCAATCTTGCGGTGTTCTTTGCTTTGTTGCAGCCCGGCGATACCGTACTCAGCATGAGCCTCGCGCACGGCGGACACCTGTCCCACGGCAGTCCCGTCAATATTTCGGGCAAATACTTCCACATCGTGCCGTACACCGTGGACGAGAATACCTGCCTTATCGACTACGACAAGGTGGCTGAACTTGCCAAGGAACACAAGCCGCGCCTTATACTCGCCGGCGCGAGCGCATATCCGAGGATAATCGATTTCAAGAGATTCAGAGAGATAGCCGACAGCGTCGGCGCGTACCTCATGGTCGATATGGCGCATATCGCGGGATTGGTCGCCGCAGGCGTTCACCCCAGCCCCGTTCCTTATGCCGACGTCGTTACGACGACCACGCACAAGACGCTGCGCGGTCCCCGCGGCGGTCTCATTCTGTGCAAGGAGCAGTATGCCAAGCAGATAGATAAGGCGATCTTCCCCGGCACGCAGGGCGGTCCGCTCATGCATATCATCGCTTCCAAGGCGGTCGCGCTCAAAGAGGCGATGACCGATGAGTTCAAACAGTATCAGACTCAGATCGTGAAGAATGCGAAGAAGCTCGCCAACGAATTGGTCGAGAGGGGAGTCAGGCTCGTATCCGGCGGCACCGACAATCACCTGATGCTTGTGGATCTCTCCGAGAGCGGCAGAACTGGTAAAGAAGTGGAAGCGTTGCTTGACAAAGCGCACATCACCGCGAACAAGAACGCTATCCCGTTCGACAAGCAATCTCCGTTTATCACCAGCGGTCTGCGCCTTGGCACGCCCGCAGTCACTTCCAGGGGCATGAAAGAAGCGGATATGGTCGTCATTGCGGAGTGCATTTCCGACATAATCAAGAACGGCGAAGCCGCCATCGACGCATGCGCCGCCAAGGTCGCTCAGCTTTGCAAAAAGTATCCTCTGTACGAGCAGGACGTGATGAGATAAGAAGCGGTCTTGCCGATATAAACTGAAAATAACGCAACAAAAAGCCGTCCCTCAAATGCGGGGCGGCTTTTTTTTACTGCTTCGTTTCGTATTCGTGCCGTGGATCACTTCAACCCGAGAATATCGTCCGAAGATACGTCCAGTATGCGGCAGATGTTGGCGAACGTATCGATAGAGGGGTAGATGTCGTTGCGCATATATCTCGTGATCGTCGATGGATTTACCCCGAGCTGCTTTGCAAGTTCTTTTTGTGATATGTGGCTCGTGTTTATGGCTTCGCGCAGACGCGACTGAATGTCTTTGATCTCGATCATATTCCAAAATATAGCACGTTGTGCAAATGTTATACAAAAATTTGCACATTATGCAAAAATTCGCTTAACAATTTGCATAATATGCAATTATAATCAAAACAGCAGAGAGTAAACAGGTGAATAACGGCGAAAGCCGAAAAAGGAGAAGAAGCATTATGAAAAAGATCTTATCTGTGTTCGCGCTTGTCGCGGCGCTCGTGCTGTGTATGACGGCGTTTGCGGCGTGTACCGATCCTGAGAGCGGCGAGCCTATGAGCGTAGACGGAAAAACTTTTGTGTATGATTCCGTGGAGATAGAGCTTACATGCGATGAGGAAGAATTTTTTGAACAAACGGGAATGCAGTTTAATGAAGAATATGTTGAAAGAGTCAAAAAGCAGATGCAGCTTTTTTTTGGAGGCACGGAAATCAGTTTTGACGACGGTATGATGCATTTCGTTTACGTTTCCAAGCGAAAGCGAGGAGGAATCTGAACTCTATTGCAGATATGAGCAAAACGGCGGAGAGATTTCCGTTATTGACGACATTCCGATGTTTCGTTTTTTAACGGTGAGCGTTGTCGGTGAAAATGTGATCCTGACACAAATTGAAGAAAACGGAATGATTATTGAAAACCTGGTGTTTGCTGAAAAACAGTAGGATCATCCGAAAAAAGGCTGAATATGACCGCCGCATATGCGGCGGTCAGTCTTGCTGTAAAATCATATACTGCCAAGCAGAGCCAATTCTACAAAAGGAGGACTCTGTATCATTAAGGCTTATCAGATACAATCGGATTATTTCTTGAAAGCAAAATCGTTTTATGGTCTAACATACTTATTTTAAGCCTCCGTGTTTGTTCTCGATATTCTCCGATCATAATTACATACTTATTCTTTGATCATGTGAAGAGAGGATAGCATCCGCTTTTGTTTCTCCGCGTATTTTTCGGCATCGCAGCGGCATATAAAATATTGTGAAAATATTTACGAAAAAGTTGTTAGCTACGGTTGACAAATCGACCGCGCGGGATTAGATTATCATACGGTAGGTGAGTATATGAGCAATACTGCAATGATAGTCGTCGGATTCTGCATCATATTTGCGGCGACGTCGCTCGGGGCGTCGTTCGTGTTCTTTTTCAAGAACAAGATATCCGAAAAAGTAAATACCGTATTCCTCGGATTCGCGGCGGGCGTTATGACTGCGGCTTCGATATGGTCGCTGTTGATACCGTCGATAGACGGCGCGTCTTATATGGGAGATTGGGCGTTCGTTCCCGCAGCGGTCGGCATGCTTATAGGCGGGCTTGTATTGGCGATCCTCGACAAGGTCGTCCCGCACTTCCACAGCGGCGCGGAAAAAGAGGAAGGACCGCCCAGCGAACTGCACAAGTACACCAAGATGTTCCTCGCGGTCACTTTGCACAATATCCCCGAAGGACTTGCCGTAGGGTTTGCGTTCGGCGCGGCGGCTTCGGCGGGCGACGACGCAATGTACGTGTCGGCGTTCGGGCTCGCGATAGGTCTTGCGATCCAGAATCTGCCCGAGGGCGCCGCTGTCGCTCTGCCCATGAAAAACGCTCTCGGCAGCCGCGCAAAGGCGTTCGGTTACGGCGTGGGAAGCGGTGCGGTCGAGCCTGTCTTTGCCGTGATAGGGTACTTCCTCTCGGCATATCTGACGTCTGTACAGCCTTGGCTTCTCGCATTCGCGGCGGGCGCGATGATATTCGTAGTCGCCGACGATCTTATTCCCGACTCCAAACTCGCAGATCATCCCCACCTCGGCACATGGGGCGTCATAATAGGATTTGTGATCATGATGACTTTGGACGTGGCTTTGGGATAAATTCCCGTATTTTGTCCGAAAACGAAGCCGTCCGCACGTTTTGCGCGGACGGCGTTCTTATTTTTCGAAAGGACGCGCGTTTTACGGCAGATTGTGCAAGGGGCGCGTTTCGCCGTCGCGGGGAACGACCGAAAAACCGTTTACGGTCAGCCCCTCGACTTTGTCCGCATACAGACCGTAATAAGGCATATCGTAGTATTCGCTCAGTTCGTGCGAGATCAGGTATCTGTGCGAGATCCGCGGTCGCACACAATGACAGTATTCGCGCTTTTTGGGGACAAAACGGGGCTTTTGAGAGGTGTTTCGCGCCGCCGGCGACGCTTGCTGTCGGCGTTTTCGCATATACGTTTTCGGATCGTGCCGCAAATGCCGAAAAATCGCGAATAAGCGTATCTAAACCGTTGACAACGCGCACGATAAGTTGTAAGATATACCATAGTAAATTGATAGGGATTGACGATGAAACTTTCTTCCAAAGGCAGGTACGGACTCAAAGCCATGTGCGAAATCGCCGCTCATTACGGCGAAGGTTCGCTGTCGCTGCCGCAGATCGCGGCTTCGACGGGGCTCAGCGAGAAGTATCTCGAACAGCTTCTGACCGCTTTGCGCAAGGAAGGTCTTGTCGGTGCGGCGAGAGGAGCGAGCGGCGGATATTTTCTTACGGCGCCGCCGTCCGAGATCACCGTCGGCAGCGTGCTGCGCTGCCTGGAAAACGGGCTCGAGATCGTCGATTGCATCAACGGCGATTGCTGCAACAAGAACGGCTGCTGTACGCACGTCGTGTGGGAAAAACTTTACAAGGCGATAAACGAGTGTCTTGATTCGATGACGCTCGACGAACTGACGGAGGTATGATATGAGAATTTATCTCGACAACTCGGCGACGACTTTTACCGATCCCGAAGTGTTGGAGGAAATGCTTCCGTATTTTACGGAGGTTTACGGCAACGGTTCGTCCCAGCACTTTTTCGGCAGGGACGCGCTCAAAGCCATAGATAACGCCCGCGAAAAGGTCGCAAGGGCGATAAACTGCAAGCCCAACGAGATATATTTCACGTCGGGAGGCACGGAGAGCGACAACTGGGCGATCAAGGGCATTGCCCGCGCGCATCGCAAAAAGGGCAAGCACATAATCACGTCGGTGATCGAGCATCCCGCCGTGATAAAGACTTGCGAGGCGTTGGAACGCGAGGGGTTCGAGGTGACGTACGTCAAGGTGGACGGCGAAGGGTTCGTTTCGCCTGCGGATATCGAGGCGGCGATAAGAGAAGATACGATACTCATCAGCATAATGACCGCCAACAACGAAATGGGCACGATACAGCCTATCCGCGAGATAGGCGCGATCGCCAAGGCGCACAGGATACCGTTCCATACCGACGCAGTCCAGGCGATAGGCAACGTGCCGATCGACGTGGTCGCGGACAATATCGATATGCTCTCGATGAGCGCGCACAAATTCTACGGTCCCAAAGGGGTCGGGGTGCTGTACAAGCGCAACGGCATAAAGATAGACAGATTCATGGACGGAGGAGAGCAGGAACGCAATATGCGCGCCTCCACGCTCAATACTCCCGGTATCGTAGGACTGGGCAAGGCGATAGAAATGGCTGTCGCCGATATGGACAAGCACAACGCTCATATAGCGAGCCTGCGCGACGAATTCGTGCGGCAGGTCACGGAGCGTATCCCCGAAGTGAAGCTCAACGGCGCGAAGGATTTCTCCAAAAGACTCGCTTCCAATGCCAATTTCAGCTTCAAATATATAGAGGGCGAATCCATTCTTATGCGCCTCGATCTGGCGGGGATAGCGGTATCGAGCGGCTCGGCGTGTTCGAGCGGTTCGCTCGAGCCCAGTTACGTGCTGCTTTCGCTCGGCGTGCCGATCGAACTTGCGCACGGGTCGATAAGATTCAGCTTCGGCAAAAACAACACAATGGAAGAGGTGAATTACACCGTGGACAAACTCGAAGAAACGGTCAGGTTCCTGCGCGAGCTGTCGCCGCTCTTCAAATTCGTACAAGGAGAACAGAAGTATGTATAATCAGAAAGTGATGGATATTTTCGCCAATCCTCAGCATATGGGCTTTATAGAGGACAACGACGGAGTGGGCAAGGTAGGCAACGCCGCCTGCGGCGATATAATGGAGATATCTCTGAAAATAAAGGACGACGTGATAACCGACGCCAAATTCCGTACTTTCGGCTGCGCGGCGGCGATAGCGACCAGTTCCGTCGCAACCGGTATGGTCATAGGAATGACCGTCGAAGAGGCGCTCAAACTGACCAACGCCAAAGTCGTCGAGTATCTCGAAGGGCTTCCTCCGCAGAAGATACATTGCAGCGTGCTTGCGGAAGAGGCGATAAAAGCCGCAATAGAAAATTATTACGAGAGAAGCGGGAAAAAGCCCGCGGGCGACGGTACGGTAAAATACGTCTGATCGCCAAACAATGAGAAGAACGCCGCCCGATCTCGGGCGGCG
>DVKK01000040.1 GCA_018716085.1 Candidatus Ornithoclostridium excrementipullorum
TCTCTTGCCATTATAATCCTCCCATTGCGCACGGCAACAAATATTTTCTTTATTATAACATACGCAAAAGCAGTTTTCAATAGAAAAATAATATTTTTAAAATATTTGCACGCGCGCCCGCGCGCACATACATTATATATAATAAGAAAAGACGGACGCAAGGTCCGTCTTCGTATCTTTTCCGTTGCGAAAACGCTTATTTCCCGCCGTCCTTCGTCTCGGGAACTATAGGGCAGACTCTGAATGCGTACGACAGCGACCCCTTGTCCTTTTTGACAAACTCTCTGCGCGCGTCGGGGCCGCAGCTGTTGCTGCCTATGCCTCTGACGAAACCGTCGATATGCACGCAGGTCGTGCCCGAGAAGTTGATATCGCCTCTGTGCTTTGCTCCGTATATCCCCTTGAACGTATAGGGAACGGCATAGAACGCGAACGGTTTTTCTTCGGCTATGAACCTCAGCCCCGCTCCCGATTCGTCGGTGACCTCCGCCCAGCGCGTATCGCCGCGGCTGCCGCTCTCCTGCGGCTTGATGTAATTCTCATACATTCTCGCTACGGACACCTTGTATATGCCGAGCACGGCGTGAGCGTTCATGTCGGGATAATTTTCGTACTCGCCTCTGCCGTAATAGCGCACCCTGTCGTATGCGGACGGCATCTCTATCGTCAGTCCGAACTTGGGCAGATCGTATTTTTTCTTCGGTTCGAGCAAAGTCTTGACGTCCATGCTGTTGTCGGCTCGGACGGTGTATTGCAGAATAAATCCGAAGCCCTCTCTGCCCTTCATCATGACCTCGTATCGGCACGCTATGACGACCTTGCCGAAGGTCTTTTCGCTGTCCATTCCGACGAACTCGACTTTGTAATCGTCGAAGCCCGCCTTTTTCCAATGCCAATCCACATTCATGTAGTTGTCGATCGGCGCGCCGTACAGCGACAGTCTGAATCCCTTCTGTTCGGCATTGCGATTGAGCAGTTCGACTCCCGCCGTCACCCAGCTTTCGACCATGCCGTCCTTCTTGTTGATTTTTATCCTGCCCGTGTTGGTTACAACGCTTATATCGTCCTGACTTTCGATAAACGCGAGATCCTCTTTTTCCGCGGGTTTGCGCAGCTGCATCATGCTCTGGCACATCATTATCTGCTCTTTTGCGATCGTCTTGCCGGTATTCTTATCCGTATAGACGAACGTGATACAGCAGTCCTTCGTAGTGTCTATCGCGCGGTGTTTCAGCTCCACTTCTTCCGTTTCCGCAGGAGCTATGATCCTGTCTATCCTGCCGCTCTCGCATACGGCGCCGTCGACGGAATACTGCCATGCTATATCTATGTACGACGAGTCCGCAAAACGGTTCGTGTTGGTCAGAGCGTACTTGTTCGACGACACGTACGCCGCGATTACCGGACGGTAGACCGCCTGCATCAGACGCGCCCCCGTATGAGGCTCGCGGTTGGGGAAAAACAATCCGTCGACGCAGAAATTGGAGTCGTGATCATATTCCCCGTGGTCGCCGCCGTACGTATAAGTGCCGTCCTTATGCTTGACCGCATGGTCGCACCACTCCCAAATACATCCGCCCATTGCGCTGCGCGTCTTATATATGTCCTGCCAATATCTGTCGAGCGATCCGGGGCCAACGCCCATCGCGTGCGCGTACTCGCACATGAAATAGGGCTTCTCGTAATACTTCTTCGGAGCGGTACCGTCGGCGTATTTGTCGATAAACTCCGTGGACGGATACATCTCGGAGATCACGTCGTAAGCGAATCTCTTCGTCCTGACCACCCCCTCGTAGTGGATCGGGATGGGCGTGAGCCGTTTCAGTTTGGCATAACAGTAATCCTGATTGCGCCATCCCCCCGCCTCGTTGCCCAATGACCACATACTGACGCAGGGATTGTTTTTGTCGCGCTCGTACATACGGTACACCCTGTCCCAATAGAAATCCTTCCACGGCGTATGATTGCTTATCGCGTTGGGCGTATAGAAGTTCTTTCTCGCGGACGCTCCGTGCGTTTCTATATCCGCCTCGTCTATTATATAGAGCCCGATGTAGTTGGCTATCTTTATGAATACGGGATCGGGCGGATAATGCGACGTGCGGACCGCGTTGACGTTGTATTCCTTCATCAGCATCGCGTCTTTGAGATAGTCGAACGCGTTCATGACGTAGCCCTTGCTCTCGTCCGTGTCGTGATGGTTCACGCCCTTGAACTTTATCGGTTTACCGTTGAACAGATACACGTTCCCGTCTATGGCTATCTCTTTGAAGCCCACTTCCTGCCGTATGCACTCCACGGTCTTGGAACCTTTTTTCAGCACGGCGTAAAGCATATACAGCGCGGGGGTCTCGGCTGACCACAGATCGGGCTGTTCGATCTCGAAAGAAGCTTTTCCCGCGCGGGCCTTGACCGAAGCGATCCGTCTGCCCTCTCTTTCGAGTACGTATTCGAGCGACGTGTTTTCGCCGCGAACGTCCGCCTCCGCACTGAGCGTCCAGACAGCGCCTTTTCTCGATACCGACGTCACGATATCCCAAATGTACGCGCCGTAGTGCGTGGTCAGATAAACGTCGCGGAATATGCCGTTGCTGCGGAACATATCCTGCGATTCCAGATAAGTGCCGCTGCACCACTTGTAGACCAACACGACGAGCTCGTTCTCTCCGTCGAGCATGAACTGCGTAACGTCGAACTCCGACGTGTTGTGGCTGCCCTCGCCGTAACCGATATATCTGCCGTTGAGATAGACCTGCACGTTGGATGCCGCTCCGAGGAACGTAAGGAAGTTCTTGAATCCCCTTTTCGCCTCGAATCTGCGCCTGTAAACGCCTATGCTGTTGTAGACCTTGTGTATTTTGCCGTCATTGGCGGGCATATTCTTTCCCACCGTGCTCTCGTCCGCGGGCACATACGGGAATTTATAGTCGAACTGATATCTTACGTTCACGTAGTAGGGGCTTTCGTACCCCGTATACTGCCAACAGGAAGGGACCTGGACCTTGTCGGTCTTGAGATCGTAAAAATCTATCTTGTCGGGCATATCCCCTATCTTGGAATAGTAGACGAAATCCCACTCTCCGCTCAGGACCTGCACGCAGTCGGACGAAGATCGTTCGTTGAGATAATCGCATTTGTCGCACGCTTCGCGCGACGAGAACGGGATAAAATACGACCTGGGTCTGAGCCTGTTGTCCTCGAAAATTTTCGGATCGTTGAATTTGTCGTGCTTGAATCTGTACAGCATATTCCGGCAGCTCCTTTCCGTATTGATTTAATTATATCATCAAAGGGCGCGACTTGCAACATTAACCGCAAAACGCGGATCACGATATGCGGCAGGAAAAGGGAAATACCGACACCACAGCGACTTTGAGCCATTGGTATGCAAGCGGTATCGCGGCGAGCGACGCAAAGGATATCAACGCTCCGACAAGGGATATTATCCCGAACAAAACTCCTCCCGTAGCAGCCCACAATATCCCCGACACGGGCGACGACGGCACTATTACGACCTGCTTGCCGAACGGTTTCCAGACGAACATCCCCGCCTTGAAAAATCTGGCAGCCCACGGCGCGCCCACGACCGTTATAGCCGCGGCGAATCCCAGCGCGAACCATATCACGCACAAAACGACTCCGCCGAATATCTTCCAGTAACCGTTGCCCGCGATCCTTGCGACGCGGAGCAGTATGCTTTTCACACAGGTAGTTTGCGCAAAGTCAAAAAAAGTAAAACAACCTACACGGGCACGAAAAAACCACCGTAGAACGGCGGCGGGAATTCTGCGTCAGTCGGATATCAGGCCCTCTCTTCTCAGTTCGGATTCTATGATATCCACCGAGTCGAGCACAAATTTTATACACGGTCTTATCCCGTCCGGAGCCGGAGAAGGCACGTCCGGCACGTAATTTTCCGTCAGCCGTCTTATCTGCGACAGCAGTTCCGGACAGTTGTCCGTACCGTTGTTGCGGGCCTTGAATTCGGAATCCAACGCCGATACGACGCGGTATATCTCCGCCTTGTTTATCGGCACTCCGTCGCTTCTGCGGCGGACAAGCCCCGTTACGAAACCCATCGCCGAGACCGCTCCGCACAGGTTTTTCGTATTGCCGAATCCGCATCCGAACGCAACGGAAACCGCCTCCAGCGTATCCTTGTCCAAAGGGAGCACGTCCTCGAACGCCATCAGCACTGCGGGAGCGCAGCCGTAGCCGCGTTTGAAATAATCGTAAGCCTTCTGTTTTCTGTCCGTCATATCAGCCCTCCATAGCCTTATCGGCATACGCCTGAAGTTCTTTCAGCCTGTCCTTGGAAAGGGCGGGAGTCCCCTCCAAAGGATTGACTATGCCCAATTTACGGTACTTAGCGAATCCCATGGTATGAAACGCAAGCAGTTGCCACCGCTCGACGCATTTGTAGAACTTTATCAGTCTCGCGTACTCTGCGATATCCTCTTCGGTATCGTTTATCCCGGGAACTACCACCGTGCGTATCCATACGCGTGCGTTCACGCTTTCGAGATACGCGAGCGTATTCATGACCGTCTGCAGACTGCCTCTGCAGTATTTGCGGTAATCGTCTTCCGTATGGAATTTCACGTCGAGGATGACCATATCCGCGATCCTGAGCACTGTCTTTACGGCGTCGGTCAGCGGTACGCCTCCGCAGGTATCCACGGCGACGTTTATCCCCTTGTCGTGCAACGCGGGTATGAGCTGCGCGGCGAAAGCGCTCTGCGTGAGCACTTCTCCTCCGCTCAAGGTCACTCCGCCGTCTTTGCCGAAATACGGCTTATACCGCACGAGCTTCTTTACAAGTTCGTCCACCGTCATGCGCAGACCTTCTCCCTCCCACGTGTCGGGATTGTGGCAGTATGCGCAGCGGAAAGGGCATCCGACGAAAAAGACCTCGTAGCGAATACCCTTCCCGTCGAGAGTCGCTAAGCTCTCGAAAGAATGGATATTCGCCGTCAGAGGTCCTTTCATCAGAATTTCTCGTGGAACGTACGGTTGATGACTTCCTGCTGCTGGTTCTTGTTCAGCTTATTGAAGTTGACCGCATAACCGCTGACCCTGATCGTGAGATTGGGATAGAGCGTGGGGTCGTTCATCGCGTCTATGAGCTTCTGCCTGTTGAGCACATTGACGTTGAGATGATGAGCGTCCTGCACGAAGTATCCGTCGAGCATATTGGTCAGTTTGCCGATCCTGTCGTCCTCGTCCTCGCCGAGCGTATCGGGAGTGATCGAGAAGGTATTGGAAATACCGTCGCGGCAGCACGCGTAATTGAGTTTCGCGACCGAGTTGAGGCTTGCGAGAGCGCCCTCGCAGTCTCTGCCGTGCATCGGGTTGGCTCCGGGAGCGAACGGCTCGCCGCGCTTTCTTCCGTCGGGCGTGGAACCCGTCTTCTTGCCGTAGACGACGTTGGACGTGATCGTCAGTATGGACAGAGTGTGCTTTGCGCCTCTGTACGTCTTGGTCTTTTTGAGTTCTTCGTAGAAGCTTTCCACGATCCACTTGGCGATATCGTCCACCCTGTCGTCGTCATTGCCGTACTTGGGGAAGTCTCCCTCCGTCCTGAAATCGGTGATAAGACCTCTCTCGTCCTTGATCGCGGTGACCTTGGCGTATTTGATCGCGCTGAGACTGTCTGCAAGCACGCTCAGTCCGCAGATGCCGAAAGCCATGAGTCTTTCGACTTCGGTGTCGTGCAAACTCATCATGAGCCGCTCGTACGCATACTTATCGTGCATATAATGGATCACGTTGAGAGTATTGACGTACAGCTTTGCCATCCAGCTCATATAGTGTTTGTACGCCTCGAGGACCTTGTCGTAATCGAGCACGCCTTCGTCGAATACCTTACCCTCGGGCGCGACCTGTATGCCGTAGATCTCGTCCTTGCCGCCGTTGAGCGCCATCAGCAGGACCTTGGCGAGGTTGCATCTCGCCCCGAAGAACTGCATCTGTTTGCCTACCTTCATCGCGGACACACAGCACGCTATCGCGTAATCGTCACCGAACGCGGGTCTCATGACGTCGTCGTTCTCGTACTGAATGGAGTCGGTATCTATCGATACTTTCGCACAGAAATTCTTGAATCCCTGCGGCAGATCCTGCGCCCAAAGTATAGTGATATTGGGCTCGGCGCTGCTGCCGAGATTGTAGAGCGTCTGCAACATTCTGAAAGACGTCTTCGTGACCATGGGTCTGCCGTCCTTGCATATACCGCCCTCGGAAGTGGTGACCCACGTGGGATCGCCCGCGAACAGATCGTTGTATTCGGGCGTGCGGAGATGACGGACAAGACGGAGTTTGACGACGAGATCGTCGATTATCTCCTGCGCCTGTTCTTCGGTCATCATTCCGTTTTTGATATCTCTCTCGAAATAGATATCGAGGAACGTCGTGATCCTTCCGATAGAGTTCGCCGCGCCGTTCTGCTCCTTGACCGCGCCGAGATAGCCGAAGTACAGCCACTGCACCGCCTCTTTCGCGTTCCTCGCGGGACGGGAAATGTCGCAGCCGTATTGCGCCGCCATGGTCTTGAGCTGTTCCATGAACTCGAGCTGCTTCGCCAGTTCCTCGAGCTGACGTATATTGTCCTCGCTCATATCCTTGGCACCGTATCTCTTCTTGTCGGCTTTCTTGCACTCAATAAGATAGTCCATTCCGTACAGAGCCACTCTGCGATAGTCGCCGATGATCCTGCCGCGCGCGTAAGCGTCGGGAAGTCCCGTGATAACGCCCACGTGACGGGCGGCACGCATCTCCTCGGTATATACTCTGAACACGCCGTCGTTGTGCGTGGTGCGGTATTTGAACTCTTCTCTTATCTTGTCGGACATCTTGTAGCCGTAAGCGTCGCACGCCTTCTCGCACATCCTCTTGCCCGCAAACGGATTGACCGCTCTTTTGAGCGGAGCGTCCGTCTGCAATCCGACTATTATGTCCAGATCCTTGTCCACATAGCCCGGCGCATAACTGAGAATGGACGCGACGTTTTCGGTGTCTACGTCAAGCACGCCCTTTTTCGCCTCTTCGGCAAGCAAAGCGTTGAGCTTTGCGGATATCTTCTTCGTTCTCTCGGTCGGCCCCTGAAGGAACGAAGCGTCGCCGTCGTAAGGCGTATAATTTTTTACGATGAAATCTCTGACGTCGATCTTATCGCACCACTTGCCTTTACGGAAGCCCTGCCATTCTTCTCTCATAAACCTCTCCTTTCCGAAGCATTAAATTACCGCCCCGGCAAATTTATTTTTTGTTTTGCCCAGACGGTCGACGATCTTCACCGCGAACTCCACCATAGTAAACTATGTAAAACCGTCAGTCGCACGCGGCTCTCGTATATTGCATTATTATGATAACACAGCCGTATACAAAATGCAATACATTGAACGCACTTTTCGAAAAAGACCACAATATATTGTTACAACGTCGCCGTCATTCGTGATATTTGCACAAATCGGCACGGTTTTTTAGTGCCATACCGCAACATATTGTGTTTATCTCTCCGCAAGTACACAAGCAAGTCCACAATCTCTGCGAACGCTCTTATCGGTATCGGGTCGCGGCGAGTGCCGCCGCCGTCCGATATTATTCTGCCACCGCCGCCTCATTTTATGACGTACGGCTCGCGCGGCAACGCAAGGATCCGTCCGGAGCGCAATACCGAGAAAAATCGTTGCGCGGCTGTCGCCATTCTCGTTTTATACTCCCACGGGAGCGGATACCGACTGCGGCAGTCCCGCGCCCGCACGACCTTACCTGTCCGTACTCGGCGACGTCCGCGCCGACGGTTTGCCGCAATGCGCTCCGTCATGCCGTAAGCATCGATCGGAAATATATTTCGGCGCAAAAGAAAACGGAGCCTTTCGGCTCCGTTGACCGTTATTCTTAAAGTCGATCAGAGGCTCTCTTTGAGCGCCTTGCTGGCCTTGAACGCAACGGACTTGCTCGCCTCGATGGTGATGGTCTCGCCGGTAGCGGGGTTTCTGCCCTCGCGAGCGGCTCTGTCCTTGACCTCGAAGTTGCCGAAGCCGACAAGCGCGACCTTGTCTCCGTCCTTCAATGCGTCGGTTATCGCTCCGAAAACCGCGTTGACGACGGCGTCAGCGGTGCTCTTGGGTACTCCTGCCTTCTCGGCGACGGAAGCGATCAATTCGCCTTTATTCATAACTTTTCCTCCTCGGGCTTCCTGCCCTATTGCTTTTATTTAAGCCTTGCGGCTTACTTTCGTAAACAACAGATCGTCGCCGTCGAGCCCGATACCGATCATGCCTCGCTTCAAAGCCTCTTCCGCGGCGTCGATTTTTCTTATATTTATTCTAACACATTCCGAGGAATTTTCAAAGAGAAAATCGAATTTTTTCAGTAAATACAGGAAAATATAGGTGCTGTCCTGCCTGTATATCCCGCAAATAGCGAATTCCTTTCTAAAAAACGTATTCAAACTGGCTTTGTTTTCGTAATGGACCACTCCGCACAGATCTATTTTCAGCTCTTTCGCGCGCTCCGTGACCGCGTCCATAAGCGCTGTCCCGAGCCCTTTTCCGCGGAAACGCCCATCCGTCATAAGCCCGCTCGCCTCGTAACAGCGCTCCTCCGTTACGGCTCCGCGCGTGCTTTCGGTGATTATGCTTCCGAGACGTTCGGCATATTTTTCGTCGAGATCTATATTGAACGTCGCAACGAGCTCGCCGTCTTTTCTTATACCGAAAGGTTCGCCCCGCTCCATTACGGCGCGCAGTTCTTCGTCCGTATAGGGAAAAAAGAATTCTTTGCGAACAAGCGCGTCCCTGCACCTTGTCAGGAACGCGCGCTCTTCTTCGTAGTTTTCGGGACCGAGCCGTATCAGCTCGAATCCGACGTTTCCGATCATTGCCCGAGAAGTTTGACGAGCACGGCTTTTTGCGCGTGCAGCCTGTTTTCCGCTTCGTCGAATATTTCGGGGTGAGCCTCGATCACCGACGCGGAGATCTCCTCGCCTCTGTGCGCGGGCAGACAGTGCAGGACCATGGCGTCGCTCTTCGCGTTCTTCATCAACGCCTCGTCCACGCAATATCCTTTGAACGCCTTTCTGCGTATCTCGGCCTCCTTTTCCTGCCCCATGGACGCCCATACGTCGGTGTAGACCGCGTCGGCGTCGGCGGCAGCCTCCTCAGGAGAAGACGTCAGCCTGAATTTGTCCCCGTACCGCTCCGCAAAAGCAAGCACTCCCGCGTCGGGGCGATATCCGTCGGGGCAGGCGATCGATACGGACATACCGACTTTCAGACAGCCGACTATGAGCGAATTCGCCATATTGTTTCCGTCGCCCACGTAACAGAATTTCAGCGAATCGAACGCGCCTTTATGTTCTCTTATCGTCATGAGATCCGCAAGGACCTGACACGGATGGGCGTAGTCGGTAAGGCCGTTTATCACGGGTATCGAACCGTACTTCGCAAGATCTTCTACCTCGCTCTGCGCAAAAGTCCTTATCATGATCCCGTCGAGATATCTGGACAGCACGCGCGCGGTGTCGCAGACAGGCTCTCCGCGTCCTATCTGAAGATCCGCCGAAGAGAGGAACAGCGCCGAGCCTCCGAGCTGGTACATTCCCACTTCGAAAGACACGCGCGTACGCGTGGAAGATTTTTGGAAGATCATGCCCAGGGTCTTGCCCTCGAGCACCCTGTGGGCGATGTTGTGTTTCTGCTCGTATTTGAGTTGATCCGCCAGATTGAGCACGGACAGTATTTCCCTGTCCGAAAGATCCGCCATTTTAAGTAAATGCTTCATATCGTCTCCTTTCCGTTCAATATCCCCGTCAGGATATCCATACCTTTTTCGAGCTGCGCGTCCGTTATCGTAAGCGGCGGCAGAAGCCGTACTCTGTCCTTGGCCGTGAGCACGAGCAATCCTTCGGTTATCGCCTTTTTCGCGATATCTTTGGCAGTTCCGTGCGCCGGAAGTATCCCGACCATCATGCCGAGCCCGCTCACGTTTGCAGCCCCTTCGCAATCGGCAAGGCGCCGCCTGATATATTCGCCCTTGCGCTCAACATCGGCGAGCAGTTTGCCGTCCAGCTTGTCGAGCACGACTCCAGCGCCCGCGCATACTATCGGATTGCCTCCGAAAGTGCTGCCGTGCATTCCGAAACCGAGCGTGCCCGCCGCCTCGCCGAGAGCGAGTACGGCGCCTATGGGCAGCCCTCCGCCCAGTCCCTTTGCGAGCGTGGTCACGTCGGGTCTGATACCGAAATGTTCGGAAGCGAGCAGCCTGCCCGTCCTTCCCATGCCCGTCTGGACTTCGTCCGCAATAAACAGTATATCGCGCCGACGGCACAGATCATACGCTTTTTGCACGAACTCCTTATCGAGAGCGACCACTCCGCCTTCGCCCTGAACGAATTCGACGATCAACGCGCACGCTCCATCGGCGGCTTTATCGAGCGCGCCGATATCACCAGCCGCTACGTATTCGAACCCCTCCGTAAACGGGAAAAACCACTTATGATAGCCGTTCTGTCCCGTCGCGGAAAGAGTGCTTATCGTCCTGCCGTGGAAGGAATTGACCAGGGTCAGCACCTTGGAACGCCCCTCGCCGTATTTGTCGTAGGAATACTTTCGCGCGAGCTTTATGGCGCACTCGTTGGCTTCCGCGCCGGAATTGGCGAAAAACACCTTGTCGTACCCCGTGCGCAGGCACAGCTTTTCCGCCAAAAGCGCGCACGGTTCCGTATAAAAAAGATTGGACGTGTGATTGAGCCTGCCTGCCTGAGCCGCAACGGCTCCCGCCCAGTCCGCGTCGCTGTACCCGAGAGAGTTGACGCCGATCCCGCTGGTGAGATCTATGTATTCGCGCCCGTTCTCGTCGTAACAGAGCGAGCCCTCGCCGCGCTCTATCAGCAGATCGAAGCGCGCGTATGTGTTCATGACGTATTGTCTGTCTATCGCCTTTATATCTTTCATATCACTTGAACAGCGTTCCCACGCCCTCGTTGGTGAGCATATCGATAAGGATCGCGTGAGGTATCCTTCCGTCGATGATGATCGACTGCTTTACGCCGCGGCGCACCGCTTCCACGCAGCAGTCCACTTTGGGGATCATTCCCCCGCCGATTATGCCTTTCTTTTTGAGCGACGGCACGTCGGAAACGTACACCTCGCTTATCAGAGTATCCTCGTCGTTTCTGTCCATCAACAGACCGCGGATATCGGTCATCAGCACGAGGTTTTCGGCGTTCATCGCCGCCGCGATGCGCGCCGCCGCGGTGTCTGCGTTGACGTTGTAGACGTTGCCTTCTCCGTCGCTGCCGACCGTGGCGACCACGGGTATATAGCCTCCGTCGAGGGCGTCGAATATCGGCCCCGCGTCCACGTCGGTAACGTCGCCGACGAACCCGAGATCCGCCTCTCCCTTATGTTTTTCGCACTTTATCATTCCGCCGTCTATACCGCACAGCCCCAGAGCCTTGCCTCCGCTCTCGCCCAGCATCATCACGAGATTCTTGTTTATCTTTCCCGCAAGGACCATCTGAACTATCTCCGCGGTCTCGGCGTCGGTATAACGCAGACCTCCGATAAATTCCGATTTTTTGCCGACCTTTTTCAGCATTTCGGATATCTCGGGACCGCCGCCGTGCACGAGCACGACTTTTACGCCTATCAGCGACAGCATGACTATGTCGCTCATGACGGCTTTTTTCAGCTCCTCGCCGAGCATCGCGTTGCCGCCGTATTTTACGACGACGACTTTGCCGCTGTATTTCCTTATATACGGCAGCGCGTCGCTGAGAACGCGCGCCTTGCTCGCTATATCCATATCTTACGTCCTGTAATCCGCGTTTATTTTCACGTAATCGTATGTGAGATCGCATCCCCACGCCACGGCTTGCGCAGTCCCGTCGCCGCAGGTCACGTCTATGGTCACTTCGTCTTCGAGAAGGACTTTCTTCGCCTCCTCTTCGGAGAATTCCACGCCGTTGCCGTCCTTGCACACCTCGACGGATCCCGCGCGGGATCTCAATACCACGCCGACCTTCTCTATATCGCAGACCGCGTCGGCGTAGCCTATCGCGCAGAGTATCCTGCCCCAGTTCGCGTCCGAAGCGAACATGGCGGCTTTGAGCAGAGAACTGCATACGACGCTCTTGGCGATAGCCTTTGCGGAAGCGACGTCCGCCGCGCCCGACACCGCGCATTCTATAAGCCTCGTCGCGCCCTCGCCGTCCTTTGCAATGGCTTTGGACAGCTTGGTCATGATGTACAGCAGAGCGTTTCTGAACGCGGCGTAATCCTCTCCGTCCGCGGAATCGACCGTCTTATTGCCGGCGGCGCCGTTGGCAAGCACCAGAGCCATATCGTTGGTGGAGCTGTCGCCGTCTATGCTGACCATGTTGAGAGTGTCGTCGACTACCTCTTTCAGAGCGCGAGCCAATACTTGGGACGACACAGCCGCGTCGGTGGTCACAAAGCACAGCAGCGTCGCCATGTTGGGGTGTATCATGCCGCTGCCCTTTGCGATCGCGCCCATACGGCACGTTTTGCCGCCAAGCTCGAACTCGCAGGCAAATTCCTTTTTGACCGTATCGGTGGTCATTATCGCAGCCGCCGCGTCGGCGCTTCCGTCCTCGGAGAGCGCGCCTGCGAGCGCGGGCATTCCTTCGGCTATCGGCTCGATAGGCAGTATCTGTCCTATCACTCCCGTGGAAGCGACGATGACGTCTTCCTGCGGTATGCCCGTATTTAGTTCCACAAGTCTGCACATTTCGCGGGCTTTTTCCTCTCCGTCCGCATTGCAGGTATTCGCGTTTCCGCTGTTGCACACTATGGCGCGCGCCTTCCCGTCGGCGATATGCTCTTTCGTGACCGCTATCGGCGCGCCTTTGACCTTGTTGCGCGTATAGACTCCCGCGGCGGCCGCGTCGCGGTCGCTTACGATGAGCGCAAGGTCGAGCTTACTCTTGTTTTTTCTTATCCCGCAATGTACGCCGGCTGCCTTGAAGCCTATCGGAGCGCACACGCCCTTTTCCGTATCTTTCATCTCAAAACGCGGGCGGCACAAAGTCCAGTCCGCAGTCCTCCTCTATGGAAAACATGATATTCATATTCTGGATCGCCTGTCCTGCGGCGCCCTTGACCATATTGTCTATCGCGCTCGTGATCACGGCTCTGCCCGTACGCGGATCGGCGAAAATCCCGATATCGCAGTAATTGGACATCCTTACGTCGCGGATATTGGCGGCTCTGCCGAGCGGAAGAACCCTGACGAATTTTTCGCCGCGGTAACGGTCGCTGTACAGCTTGTGCAGCTCCTCCGCCGTACACGGCGCAGTCAATCCGACGTACATGGTCGTTTCGATCCCTCTGTTGACGGGCAGCAGATGGGGCACGAACGTCACCGTGACCTTATCTCCCGCCAGCGCGCTCAACGTCTGCTCGATCTCGGGCGTGTGCCTGTGCGCAGCCGCCTTGTATGCCGAAAACGCCTCGTTGCAGTTGGGGAAATGCGTAGTGTCCGTCAGACCTCTGCCGGAACCCGTCACCCCCGACTTGCTGTCTATGACCATGCTCTTTTCCGCTATACCCGCCTCGAAAAGCGGAGCGGCGCCGAGAGCTACCGAAGAGGGATAACACCCGGGATTGCCTATTATCGGCTGCCCGCGATAGGCGGAACGGTGCAGTTCGGGAATGCAGTAAAGCGCTTTTTCGTGAAGATCGGGTCTTTTGTAACTCTTGCCGTACCATTCGGCATATTCGCTCTCGCTGTCAAGACGGAAATCCGCTCCGAGATCGATCGTTTTTTTGCCCGCCGCAAGACATTTTCCGGCAAGTTCCTCGCTGAGTCCGTGCGGAAGCGACGCAAAGACGACGTCGCACTTTTCGACGACTTCGTCCGCGCCCGTCAGCACGAGATCGCATATCCCGTACAGATTGGGATATACGTCGCTCAACTTCTTGCCCTCGTAACTCACCGATGAGACCGCCTCGACGCGGGCTTGCGGATGCGACGCCAACAGCCGTACGAGCTCCGCGCCCGCATATCCCGTCGCGCCGACGATTCCTGCCTTTATCATTCTTCCTCTCTCCACGGTTTGAGCACCGTGCTTCTGATCTTTTCGATATGCGCCGCTACGGCTTCGGGAGCGGGGCCTCCGACCGCCTTGCGCCCCTTGACGCATCCGATCAGATCTATGGCGTCGTACACGTCGCTGTCGAACAGTTCGCTCGACGCCTTAAAGTCTTCGAGCGGCAGTTCGTCCAGCCCGACGCCCTTTTCCGTACACTTCGCGACGAGCGCTCCCACAACGGCGTACGCGTCGCGGAAAGGCATCCCTTTGCCCACCAGATAGTCCGCGCAGTCGGTGGCGTTGATAAATCCCTTCTTTGCCGCGGCGAGCATATTCTCTTTGATAAACCGCGCCGTTTTCAGCATCGGGACTATGATCGAAAGGCACTGTTTAAGCGTATCCGCGCTGTCGAACACCGCCTCTTTGTCCTCCTGCATATCCTTGTTGTAAGCGAGCGGCAGCCCTTTGAGCACGGTCAGAAGCGTGATCAGATCGCCGACGGTCCTGCCGGTCTTGCCGCGTATGAGCTCGCATATATCGGGATTTTTCTTCTGCGGCATGATGCTGCTTCCGGTCGCATATGCGTCGTCCAGTTCCACAAACTTGAACTCCCAGCTGCACCACATTATTATCTCTTCGGACAACCTCGACAGATGCGTCATGGTAAGCGCCGCCGCGCTGCAAAACTCCACACAGTAGTCCCTGTCGGAAACCCCGTCAAGGCTGTTGGCGCAGGGAGCGTCGAAGCCGAGCATCTTCGCAGTGTATTCGCGGTCGATCGGATACGTGGTCGTAGCGAGAGCGCCGCAGCCGAGCGGCGATTCGTTCATCAGCTCGAAGCAGTTGAAGAACCTCGTCATGTCCCGTCTGAACATCTCGACGTACGCCATCATATGATGTGCGAGCGTGATCGGCTGAGCGCGCTGCAAGTGCGTATATCCCGGCATCACGGTTTCGAGATTGTTTTCGGCTATGCCGACCAGCGTTTCGACGAGTTTGCGCAGCATGCCCACGATCTCGTCGATACGCTTGCGCATATACATACGCAGATCCACGGCGACCTGATCGTTACGCGACCTTGCGGTGTGCAGCTTTTTGCCGGGAGCGCCGAGCCTTTTGGTCAGCTCCTCCTCGACGAACATATGGATATCCTCGGCTTCCGGATCGAACGCCAGCCTGCCCTCGGTGATATCGTCCGCGATCGCGGCAAGTTCGGAAGCGATCTTCTTCGCCTCCTCCTCGGTCACGATCCCCTGTCTGCCCAACATCGTAACGTGCGCTATGCTGCCCGTGATATCTTCGAGATACATCGCGCTGTCGAACGATATCGAACTGTTGAAATCGTTGACGCGCTCGTCGAGCTCCTTGGAAAATCTGCCTTTCCAGAGTTTCGCCATTACTTGTTACCCTTGTTTTTGAGTTTCATCATTGCCTGAACCTTTATCGGCAGTCCGAAGAGGTTGATGAATCCCGCGCTGTCTTTCTGATCGTAAACGTCGTCTTCCGCAAAAGTGGCTATATCCTCGTCGTACAGCGAGTACGGGCTGGTGACTCCCGCGTTGACTATGTTGCCCTTGTAAAGTTTGAGCCTGACGTCGCCGGTGACCGTCTGCTGAGTGCTGTCCACGAATGCGGAGAGCGCTTCGCGCAGCGGAGTGAACCACTGTCCGTTGTAGACGAGATCGGCGAATTTGACCGCAACGTGCTGTTTGAAATGCATCGTTTCCTTGTCGAGGCAGAGCGTTTCGAGCACTTCGTGAGCGTGATAAAGTATCGTGCCGCCGGGAGTCTCGTAAACGCCGCGCGACTTCATGCCGACAAGTCTGTTCTCGACGATATCGGCGATACCGATACCGTTTTTGCCGCCGAGTTCGTTGAGTTTCGCCACGATATCGCTGCCCTTCATCTTCTTGCCGTCAACGGCAACGGGCACGCCCTTCTCGAAAGACACCGTGACGTAAGTCGGCTCGTCGGGAGCCTTTTCGGGACTTACGCCCAGCTCGAGTATCTTGTCGTAATCGGGCTCGTTGGCGGGATCTTCCAGATCCAACCCCTCGTGGGAGAGGTGCCACAGATTCTTGTCTTTGCTGTAATTGGTCTCCCTGTTGATCGCAAGAGGCACGTTGTGAGCCTCGGCGTAATCTATCTCCTCGTCGCGCGACTTGATATTCCATATACGCCACGGAGCGATTATCTTCATCTCGGGCGCGAAAGCCTTTATCGTCAGTTCGAAGCGCACCTGATCGTTGCCCTTGCCGGTGCAGCCGTGGCAGATGGCGTCGGCGCCCTCAGCCAATGCGATCTCTACGATCTTCTTGGCGATGACGGGTCTTGCGAAACTCGTGCCGAGCAGATACTTGCCCTCGTAAACGGCGCCCGCTTTCAGCGTCGGGAATACGTAATCGTCCACGAACTCGTCGGTAAGATCGGCGATATACAGCTTGCTCGCGCCGGTCTTGATGGCCTTCTCTTCCAGTCCTTTAAGTTCCTTTCCCTGTCCGACGTTGCCTGCGACCGCTATGACCTCGCAGCCGTCGTAATTCTCTTTGAGCCACGGTATGATTATGGACGTGTCCAATCCGCCCGAATAAGCCAGAACGACTTTCTTTATCTTGTTACCCATGAGTTACACCTCGCGTTGTTGATATTGATATATTAGTACAATGCGCGCGCAAAAGCAAGCGTTTTTGCATCTATTTTTATAAATATTCAAATATTACCATAATAAGCCGATTATTATTCACTATTTTGCATAAATATCGGAATATACAGATATTTTATGCATAAAAATACAATTATGACACGCAGACCGTTCCGAAAAAGTCCGCAGCCGCCGCTCCGTCGTCGGAACGGGCTTGTAATCGTCCGCCGCGCGTGTTATCATCTTTATATGGAAAAAACTCTTATATTCGTAAACGGCACAATGGGTTCGGGCAAAACTACGGTCTGCCGCGAACTTGCTTCGCTCATCGCCGATTCCGTCTTTCTCGACGGCGACTGGTGTTGGTTTTCCGATCCGTTCAAGGTCGACGACGCGACGAAAAAGGTCGTTATCGACAACATCTCTTATTGCCTGAACAATTTCCTTGCGTGCGATTCGTGGAGGGTCGTGATCTTCTGTTGGGTCATGGACGATCCGACGATCGCGGAGACGGTTTTGAAAAGACTCGACTTAAACGGCGTTCGCATCCTGCGTTTCACTCTGGATATCGACGACGGAGAACTCCGCAAGCGGTTGGAAAAAGATATCCGCGGCGGCAGCCGCCGCCCGTCCGTTACCTCGGACGCGATCAAACGACTGCCTCTTTACGCAGAACATCCCACAATACATATCGACGTATCGGAACTTACGGCGAAAGGCGTCGCAAATAAGATACTGTCGTACCTGTGACGGTACGCGAAAAAGGACGGGTCTGCCGTCCTTTTGTCTGCGCGATATATGCGGCTCGATCATCGTGAGGTCAAGGACACGTCCGAGAGATCGAATCCTCCCGACATCGAATACTCGCCGAAAGCGCTTCCCGCCTGCTCCGCCGTCTGCGCGGGATTGGGCGAAAACGCGAGCTTTTCTCCGCCGAGCCCTTCCGTAAGCGCGTACAGCACCCAATCACGGGTAACGTTGTGGATATCTCCTACCGATCCGTAAGTCTGCGTCAGTCCGTCCATGAGCACGTAATTCGTCTTCTCGGTCAAAACTCCGTCCACGTATTCGTCGCTGCCGTAAGACTTGTACGCTATCGCCATACCGCAATAGAGATCTATCGCCGCTCCGCTGCCGCTCATGGACTCTACTGCCTGAGCGAATACCTGCGCGCAGTTCTTGCCCGATAATGACTCTCCCGTGATATCCAGCTCTCCGGACAGCCCTGTGGACGGGATATAGGGGTCCGCCAGCACTATTCTCTGCGGCAGGATCGCGTCGGATACCAACAGTCCCATAGCCGACATACCGTACAAAGTGTATGCCGCGGCGGTTACCATCTGCGCTCCGAAAGAGTGCCCGACGAAATACACCGGAGCGCCCTCGTAGTCCTGCATCGACGTCACGAACTCCCTCGCGAATTCGCCCGCGAGCGAAACGTCGACAAGATCGGCTTTTTCGGCGGCGACTGCGCTGTCAGTGAAGTTTTTCGACCAGATCAGTCTGTGCATGGAAAACAACTGTTTTGCGTATGCGTTCCATTTGAAATACGCGACGTTATACCCCGCGTCTTTGAGCGCTTTGGCATAATCGACGTCGACCGAGATCCCATCCTCTTTGGACGAAATAAGTGCGGAAGTGACGGTCGTCAGAGGCTCGTCCTCGCCCTGCGTTTTCCAACCGTGGGAATAGACCACGGTCGGTTTGGACGGATCGTAATATTCGAGCGGAAGCTCGGAAGAAGCACGGAGCATCTCCCCGTCCTCTCCGTCGGGTCCGTACCACCACAGACCGTATTTCGTATTGTCGGTATTGACCTCGTATTCCGAGATCGGCGTGACGCATCCGGTCAGCAATACCGCGGACATTACCGTCAGCGCGACTATGACCGCGCACAACGCGGAAGCGAGAAGCGCCGTTTTCGTTTTCAGATAGTTTTTTGTCATAAGCATTCTCCGCCTTTAATTATAATACGGACGGGCGCGTCGGGTCAAGTACGCGTTTTGCCGCGGCTGTACTTGACAAAACTAACGCGCTCCGCGCCCGCAAGTCCCGCACGTCGCCGCGATCCGTGCGCGGTTTCCGCCAATTTGTTTATCTCATCGTCTGTTTATCTAGTCGACCGACAGTCTTTTGTGCCGCGATCCGTGCGCGGTTTCCGCCGATTTGTTTATCTCATCGTCTGTTTATCTGTCGTCCGACAGTCTTTTGCGCCGCGATCATTTCTCTTCCGTCGAAAGTCCGAACTTCGTCAGCCCCTGGTCTGCCGAATCGGAGAAACGAAAAACGGGACCGCTTGCGCGATCCCGAAATTTCGTTTTCCTATCGTCAACCCGCGATGATATCGTTGGTGAAGATCGGGTTGGAACTGCCGTTGATGCAGTCCACGGACATCGTTACGCCGTCGTCTGCGGTCGTGCTGTCGAGAGCGCCGACTCTGACGGTGACGTTGACGAGGTCGAAGGAGATCGTAACGGCAACGGAACCTTCGCCGTCCGCGACGGTCGCGTCGGAGTTATCGATGGCAACAACGAGAGCTGCGTCGATATCGATGAATGCCGACAGAGAGGTGGACGCCGCCTTTACGGAGCCCTTGACGGTGACGTCGGTCACGGTGCCGTTGTTGACAGCCGCAAGTCCCGCTATCGCATAGTCGTTACCGGTCTTACCGGCAAAGCTGACGTTGACGCTGCCGTCGAGCACGAGGTTACGGACAGTACCGTCGTTGACCGCTATGAACGCGGCGTTGTTGCCGACCATGGATTCGATCGTATAGCCGGAGATCGTGTATCCGCTGCCGTCGAGCACGCCCTTGAAGTTGGATATCGGGGCGATGACGGAGCCGCCGAGATCTATATCGGAAGTCATTACGAACGTAACGTTCTCGAAAGATCCCGCGGTCGCGGACAGCTGTCTGACCTGATCTGCGGTGAACAGTTCGTAAACGCCTTCGGAGATCTTGAAGTCATACAGACCGACCGTTCCGGAAATGTCGAGTTTGTATCCGAGCGCGTATCCGTCTACGATGAAGGTCACGTCATAGACGCCCGCGTCGAGCTTGAGCAGTTCTTTGCCTTCGAGCGTAACGGTCGCGGTATCGCCTGCAACGGTCACGTCGTAAGCCGCGGCGTCGAGTCCGTCCACGGTAACGTCAGCGCCTTCGGCGAAGCCCGCATAGGTGATGCCTACGGTCACCGTAGCCGCATTGGCGTCGGCGCTCTTGACTACCGCGGAGTAGTTCTTGTCGAGCATCGGCTTCGCGGTCGTGAAGCTGTACACAGTGGTGAGCGAATCGAAATCTTCGTACGAAACCGTGACCGCGACTTCGAATTCGTCCGCATTGGCGGTGACGCTGCCCGCCGCAAAAGTCAGGTTGCCGCTCTCGTCGGTAAACGTGAGTTCGGTCGCGGCTATCGCCTGTTCGGACTCGGTACCGGTGACGAGATCGTATTCGATCGTATTATAGATAGCGGGTACGAGGGACTCTCTGGAAGTGAGCTCCACTTCGTCCGCGCTCTGGCTGATGCCGACGGTGACGTATCTGTCGCCGGCTTCGTAGAGTTTGATCTCTCCCGCCGTGATATCCGCCTTGTCGCTGAGGTTGAGCAAGCTGCCGACCTTGAGGCCGTAAGCGAGATCGACGTCATAGTAGAAGCCGCCTTCGAAGTACCAGCCGCCGTTGAATGCGTCGGGCTCTTCGTTGACGAGGTTGGTCGTCACGCCGTAGCCGTATATTCTGTTGTAATTGCCGATTTCGGCCTCGATGCCGATGCTGAGCACGCCCGCGAGGATATCGAATCCCACAGCCTGCTTGACGCCGAGTTTGACTTCCGCCATACCGTCGAGCGAGATACCGACGTAATCGAAGCCGTTGTCCGCTCTTTCTTTGGAGTACGCTTGAATTCCATCCTCGGGAGTATAGTTCACTCCAACTTGATAATCGAGATTTGCGGTAGCCTCTACGTCGAGGGAACCCGCGAACTTGAACGCAAATACGAGGTCCGCGTCATAGGTGATGCTCGCAACGCCGTTGGCGATCGGGAGCGTCCACTTGAATAGCTTGACGGAAGTGGGATTTTCCTCGGAATCGTTGGCAAGAGCGGTCAGCTTGTCGAACAGATCCTGCACATTCTCGATCCTGCTGAGATCCGCATTGGCATTGAGCGAAACGGTCGTCGTGATATCGTTGGTGATATCGGCATATATATAAAATCTCTCGCTGATCGTGTTTTTGTCGATGTCCGCGGTGACCGCGACGCCCATCACGTTCTCGATCGTCAGGACGAGGTCGGACTTGAAGCCGCCCTCGATCGTCAGCACGTCGGGGATCGTAACGGTGACCTTTGCGACTATCTTGCCGTCGACCATATCCACGGCGACGTCAAAAGTCGGATCCGCGCCGAATACGGAGATCGCAGCCATATTAAGCTCGCTGTTTTCGAGCTGAGCCGCGATGTCCTCGGCAAACTGTATCTCGCTGTCGTCGGACAGCGCGGTCGTTTCTTTGTAATTGAATTCGGAGAACACCTCGGAGAAGTCGGGCTTGACGTAGTTGACGCTGACTACACCATTTATTGCCGAAGCATCGCTGAGCGCCTTGTAAGCCGCCTGAGTGCCGTCCTCCTGCTCGATGAGGAATATCTCACCCTCTTCAAAGCCGCTGGGCATATTTTTGAATACAGCGCTGCCGTAAGTATTGCCCTCGCTGTCGGTATTTGTATCTTTTACCGCAACGACATAAGAAGTGTCAATCGTCTTAAAGTCGCCGCTCATCTGCATGTCGTACACGTCGGGTCTTGCGACGGTGAATTTCAGTTCGCTCGCCTCGGGATAATCGACGAATCTTCCTCCGTCGTAAAGCGTGATCCTAACGCGCTCAGGCCATCCGCCCTCGGGGGGATTGACGATAAAAATACCGGCCTGATTCCACGAAGCGGATACGGTGACTCCCTGTATCCTCTTGCCCGTGGACAAGTCGGTGACCACGATGTCGCTGCTGTCGCCCGCCTTTACCTCGAACGACGCAAACGCGTCTACGCCGTTGTCTATCGCGCTTTTGCCGTCGGCAGACGTTCCGCTGCCGCCGTTGTCGATAACAACGTCGCCTTTGCTTCCTTCGCCGCCGTTTACTTCGGTATCGCCGACCGGATCGTCCGTCTGGCATCCCGCAAACAACGACATCGCCATAACGATCACAAGTATGATCGATACGGCAAGCAGAAGCTTGTTTCTCCTCATAACCATTCCTCCGATTATCTATTGACGTGTACAACGCGCGCGTAATATGCAAAACGCACGAATTTATACTTCGTCTCTAATATAATATCATCGCGCGCGGTCAAATAGCAATAGAGAAATGTAAAATTTATGTAAAATTTTTCATATTTTCGTATTTTTCCGATAATTTCGGGCAATTCGTGAAAAAAACGATGCCGTTCAGGCACATGGAAACGACACATTATCTGTCAAAATTAAACCGTTTTGTCCATAAAATCGACACCTTTCCGTCCCCTCGATCCCGCTCTTTCCCGCATAGAACAAGGCTTTTCGCAAAACGTCGCCGACGTTTCCCCTGCTCCGGGATCGGACAACCGATCTGCGCGAGATTTCCCCTTATGCAGTCGGCTTTGCAACTGACCGTACATCTGTTTTATAAATATATTTAAATTTTACGCGCCCGCAAACGCAGGCGCGCAAGTATTATTTTCCATATAAATAGATCCGACCAACCGAAAGGCGTCGTTGCTACTCCGTCGTCCGCCCCTCACGCCTCCCCGTACCGTCGAACGAATCCGACAAGTTCGCGCACCGCGTTTTGCGCTTCGTCCGCGTCTTCGCTCTCCGCCGATATCCTGATCACGGGTTCCGTCCCCGAAGCTCTGACCACGATACGACACCCCGGTCGGGAGGCTCTGAATTTTCTCATAAAATCCATATATACGTCCGTCTGCACGATCTCTCTTTGCGCCTTCACCGACGCGGAAAACTGCGGCATATCCTCCGCGTCGTCGAGTTCGTCCGGGCTTTTGCCTTTGCGCGCCGACACAGCGCACAAAGCGAGCGCGGTCGCGATACCGTCCCCCGTCGGCAGAACGTCGGACATGATCACGTGCCCCGCCTGTTCTCCGCCGATCTTATATCCTTCGGACAGCATTTCACGCAACACGTATTTATCTCCAACCGCCGTGCGTACGAGCGTTATCCCCTTGGCAGCCAACGCCTTTTCGACTCCCGAATTTGTCATGACCGTTCCGACCGCGGAGTCGCGGGCAAGCGTCCCCTTCTCCTTCATGTCGCCCGCCAGTATGTTGACGGCGTGGTCGCCGTTGACGATCCTGCCGCTTGCGCCGAGCGCGATCACTCTGTCCGCATCCCCGTCGAAAGCGAACGTCGCGTCGAAAAGTTTCGCCTTTTCCGTCAGTCTGTCTGCGAACAGCGCCCCCGATCCGTCGTTGACGGAAACGCCGTCGGAGCGCGTATTGATACAGGTAGCGCAGGCTCCCGCCAATTCGAAGGCAAGCGGCGCGGCGGCTCCCGCCGCTCCGTCCGCGCAATCGAGCAACACTCTCACTCCCGAAAGGCAGCCTCCCGCCTTGGAAGCTATATACGCGGCATAAGTGCGGACCGCTCCGCCTGCACGGATCCTTCTGCCCCCGTGCGCCTTGACGGGGGCGGACGACAACAGAGCCTCGACGCGCTTCTCTTCGGCATCGGACAGCTTGAAGCCCCCTCTCCCGAACACTTTGAGCCCGTTGTATTCGCGCGGATTGTGCGACGCGCTGACGACCACGCCGAAATCCGCGGAGTATTCCGACGTGAGGTACGCAACGCCCGCAGTGGGAACTATTCCGACGTCTATCGCGATGCCTCCGCAGTATTCTATCGCGGAGCACAGCGCGTCCGCAAGCGACTCTCCCGACGAGCGCGTATCTCTGCCCACCACGGTAACGCAGCCGGGACGCATGGCGGACAGCGCAAAACCGAGCGATCGCGCCGTAGTTTCGTTTATCTCCGACGGATAAACTCCTCTGATGCCGTCCGTGCCGAATCTCATATCAATACCTCCCCTGAGCCTTGCCGTGTTTGACCGTCTGGCGCGATCTGCCCACCACCAGTCCGTCCGGCGGTACGGATTCGGTCACCGTCGTGCCCGCCGCTATGTAACTTCCCGAACCTATCTCCAACGGCGCTATGAGATTACAGTTGCTGCCTATAAAACATCTGTCGCCGACAGAGGTCCGGTGTTTGGTCTTGCCGTCGTAATTTACGAACACCACCCCGCAGCCGATATTGCAGTTTTTGCCTATCTCGCAATCTCCCACATAGGTCAAATGCGCGACTTTCGTGCCGTCGCCCACCTCGGCGTTCTTGATCTCCACGAAATCCCCTATGCGGCACCCCTCGCCTATCTTCGAACCTTTGCGCATATAGGCGAACGGACCCACCGTGGTGTTCTTTCCCACGACCGCGCCGCGCAAAACGGAGGCGGTCACTTCCGCCCCTTCGCCTATGTCGCAGTCTTCGATGATGCAGTTGGGATAAACGACCGCGCCTTTGCGTATCACGCTGGCGCCGAGTATGGAATTGTTGGGATAAACGACCGCGCCGTCTTCGATCTTCGACTCGGGCGATATGTAAACGTTTTCGGACATCCTCCTTGCCTCCTTCCCGCCGGGCGCCCCCGAAACGGTACTTTGCAGTATACGCCCTCCCCTTGATTTTCGTGATAAAATGCGCTACAATACCGTAGGAGGTAACAACAATGAACAGAATATCGCCCGATCGACTCGGAGGCAACGTATTTCAGACCATAGGAAAACAGTGGATGCTCGTAGGCGCTTCGGCGGACGGCAGAGTGAACGCGATGACCGCTTCGTGGGGCGGCATGGGAGTGCTGTGGAACAAAAACGTGGTATTCGTCTTTCTCCGTCCGCAGAGATTCACCAAGACGCTGGTGGACAAAGCCGAATATTTTTCGCTCTCGTTCTTCGGAGAGGAAGATCGCGGGATGCTGACGTATATGGGAAGGGTTTCGGGACGCGACGAGGACAAGATCGCGGCTCAGGGACTGAACTTCGAACTCGTGAACGGCGCGCCCGTATTCGAAAAGGCGCAGACCACTCTCATATGCCGCAAGCTTTACAGACAGACCCTTGACGAAAAATGTTTTATCGACGGTACGATCGCCGAAAAAAACTATCCCGCGAAAGACTGGCACGACGTATACGTCGCCGAAATAACCGATATATTCACCGCGTGACCGCCGCGAAAACGAAAACTCCCCGAAAAAGGGGAGCTTTTTTATCCGCGGGGTGAATTATACTTTCAAGTGCAACGCTTTAACGAGAAAAAGGGTTCATAAAGCCGCATCCTCGGACCGCACATATCAGGCGTCCCGTTCGCTTTCGGACGACGGACTTACCGACGGCTCTTCTGCAAAGTCCTTCTTCCCGCCCGCTCTTCGGCGACTTCCGAAGAACAGCGCCGCCGAACATACGGCGAGGATCACCGGAAAAACGGACGAGAACAACAGCCCCGTGGCAAGACTTCCGTCTGCGGCGTCGGATACGAAACCTACCAGCGTAGGACCTCCCGTACAACCCATATCGCCCGAGAGCGACAGCAACGCGAACAGCGCGGTACCGCCCTTGGGCATACGCCCTATCGCAAGGCTGAACGTAGCGGGCCAGAAAATTCCGACCGAGAAACCGCAAAGCGCGCAGCCGATCAGACCGAGAACGGGGTCGGGCGACAGCGCCGCGAGCAGATAAGATCCCAGACACAGTATACAGCATCCGAAGATCGTGGCGGGCGCGTTCAATTTTGCGCCGAACTTGGCATACAGAACTCTCGCCGCGCCCATCAGAAGAGCGAACAGGCACGGTCCGAACAGATCTCCCTGCGTCTTGGAGACCCCCAGCCCGCTCTCCGCGAATGCGGACGCCCATTGGCTCATCGACAATTCCGCCGCGCCCGCGCACAGCATCATGACGGCGAACAGCCAGAAAGTCTTGGACGACAGCAGTTTCCTTATCTTCGTACCGCCCTCTTCGCCTCCGAGCATATTTACCGGGACGAAGCCGAAATATATCGCGTTGAATATCGGGACGATCGCCCACGCCGCAGCGAGCCAACGCCAGTTATTTGCGCCGACCGCTCCGATAATGACCGTGGAGAGGAGTATGACGCCCGCGCTGCCCCAGCAATAAAACGAGTGGAGCAGGCTCATCGCTCCCGTCTTGTCCTTGGTCGGACACGCCTCGGCGATCGGGCTTATCAGCACTTCGATCAAACCGCCGCCTATCGCGTACAATACCACCGCCGTCACCAATCCGGCGTAAGGATCTCCGACGGACGGGAAAGTCGCCAATCCTATCAGACCTGCGGCGCTGAAAACGTGCGCCGCGATCACGCAGGGCTTATATCCGATCCTGTCCACCGCCTTCGCGGCGATCATATCGACAAACAGCTGCGTAAAGAAATTGATCGTGACCAAAAGCGTTATCTTGTCCAGCCCTATGCCGAATTCGCTTTGGAAAGTGAGAAAAAGCAGAGGCGCGAAGTTGTTGATGATCGCCTGCGTGATATAGCCTATAAAACAAGCCGAAAGCGTATGCCCGTAGCCGAGTTTCTTCATCGATCCCTCCCGTATGCAACGATATTCTGCCATGTAGCGCAGGCAATGTCAACCGAATTCAGCCATCTGTTCCCCGACCGTCGTCTTCGTCCTTTTTTCCGCTCCCGTCTTGTTCGGAATGAACGCCGACGGGCTTTCCGTCTGTTTCGTTCTTATTTTTTCCGCGTGCGATTTTCGCCGAAGTCAGCGCTTTCGAAACGGCGGGAGCGACCGCTGCGGCGACGGCGACCGCCACCGCCGCCTGTACGGAATCGTTGGGAAGATTGGCAAAAGCCGCCTCGGGCGAGCCCCACCACAGCGAGTTGGTCAGATAATATCCGGCTATCATCCACGCGCCCGCCGCCACGGTAGACAAAACGAATACCGCCCATCCCGCGGCTCCGCCCCGCCTTGTTGCGACCCTGCGCGCCAAAAGCGCTCCGAACCCCGCCAAAGCGCCCTCGATCGCTTTTATCGCCAGCGAAAACCACATCGTCGCGGGAAATACCGCCGCATCGGCGATAAAACTTCCGACGCCGCCCGCAAAAGCGGCGGGCAGAGGTCCGAAAAACGCCGCCGTGAGAAATATGGCGGCGTCGCCGAGCGTAAAAAGCGCCGTTCCCGTGTTTACGCTCAGATAGAGCGTCGCCAAAGCCGTGACCGCAGTCATCGCCGCAGTGGCGGCAAGAGTGCGCGATCTGCTTCTCTTCATAAAGCCCTCCGCGGGCAGGACAAAAAAAATTCCGCTGCTGCGGAAAAGAAATCATACACGGAAAAATATCCGTGCCATACTCTTTCCCATTCCGACTTCACGGGCGGTCGCGGGATCTCACCGCGTCGGCTGCTGGGGCTGTCGGACTCGTCCGTTCGAAAACGGCATCACCGCCGGTCGGCTATCGCCTGCCCAAAGATGTATTGACTGCATTATACGACCGTTTGAGTTTTATGTCAACGGTTTTCGGCGATTCGAAGCAAAGCCGCCCTCCGATAGGTCGAAAAACGACCGTTAAATACGAAAAGCGCGGCGACGCCGCGCTTTTAACGTTTCTTCGGTTACCGTTCCGCCGTCAGAATTCCGCGTTGCCGGTGGTGCGGGCAAACGGGATGACGTCGCGTATGTTCTGCATACCGGTGAGGTACATGATCAGTCTTTCGAATCCGAGACCGAATCCCGCGTGCTTTACGCCTCCGAAGCGCCTCAGGTCGAGATACCACCAGTAATCTTTTTCGTTGAGCCCGAGCTCTTTCATGCGCGCGGTAAGCAGCTCCAATCTTTCCTCTCTCTGCGAACCGCCTATGATCTCGCCCACTCCCGGGACGAGCATATCGACCGCCGCAACGGTCTTGCCGTCGTCGTTCAGGCGCATATAGAAAGCCTTTATCTCCTTGGGATAGTCCGTGACGAAGATCGGCGTGCCGAATATCTTCTCGGTAAGATATCTCTCGTGCTCGGTCTGCAGATCGCAGCCCCACTCCACGGGGAATTTGAATTCGTCCTTATGCTCCTGCAGAAGCCGTATCGCCTCGGTGTAGGTGACCTTCCTGAATTCGCTGTCCACGATATGCCGCAGTCTTTCCAGGAGCCCCTTGTCCATAAAGTCGTTGAAGAACTTCATCTCCTCGGGGCATTTCTCCAACACGTCGGCTATGACGTACTTGATCATATCCCTTGCCAGATCCATGTCGTCGTCGAGATCGGCAAACGCGATCTCGGGCTCTATCATCCAGAATTCCGCAGCGTGACGGTTGGTGTAACTCTTCTCCGCCCTGAACGTGGGACCGAACGTATACACGTTGGAAAACGCGAGCGCGAAACACTCGGCGTTGAGCTGTCCGCTGACCGTGAGGTTGGACTGCTTGCCGAAAAAGTCCTGCGACCAATCCACAGCGCCGTCCTCTTTGAGCGGAGGCTTGACCGGATCGAGCGTGGTCACGCGGAACATCTCGCCCGCGCCCTCGCAGTCGCTGCCGGTGATCAACGGCGTGTTGACGTAGATAAACCCTCTCGAAGCGAAAAACGCGTGTATCGCCTGCGCCGCGACGCTCCTCACGCGGAACACCGCCTGAAAAGTATTTGCGCGCGGTCTCAGATGCGCTATTTCGCGCAGAAACTCGAATGTATGTCTTTTCTTCTGCAACGGATATTCGGGCGTGGATACCGCGAGTATCTCGGCTTTGTCGGCCTTGATCTCGTACGGCTGTTTCGCCTCGGGAGTGAGCACCAAAGTGCCCTCCACCGCGACTGCGGCGCCGACGTTCTGCGAAACGAGTTCCTTATAACCCGGCATGGACGAGTCGGCTACCACCTGCGTGGTCTTGAACTTCGTGCCGTCCGTCAATTCCACGAACGCGAAATTCTTACCGTCGCGCACGGTCCTGATCCAACCGTGGACCTTTATCTTACAGCCTCCGAGCTCGGCGCTCTTATCCGCTACTTCTTTCAAAGTGTATTCCCGCATATCGAAACCTCTTTTTCTTCATTGCTCGTTTATGTTTGCAATTATAGCATATGCGCCGCACGCGCGCAAGTAAGTAGAGCAAGTTTGGCAAGTCGGACAAGCCCGGCAGGCAAAGCAAGTCGGGCAAGCCCGGCAAGACGCAGACGTAGCAGACGTAACGGAAACGCCCCGTCCCCTCCGTACCGCCGTCACGAAACAAAAAACGGCGGATAAGACTCCGTCGGACGCTTTACGAAAATTTTTCAAAAACGCATTTTTTAACGCGAAAACAGGTTTTTCTCAAAAAATCCCGCACATGCGCGCGGATATCCGCGCGAGTTTCTGTCTTCCCCTACTGTTGCAATCATGCCGCGGCTGTGCTATACTGTATAGACAAGCAAGGAGTTTTGTATGAGATCCTGGATGATAACTCGACCCGGAACACTGGAACAGACCTCGTCGGAAGACGACATCCTGCCTCAGGACTGCGCAAGAGTGCGCGCGGCGAGAGTCGCGGTATCCCCTTCGGATACGGCGGCTTTTACGGGCAAATCGGGCAAATACCCCGTCGTACCCGGAAGGATAGCGATGGGGCTCGTCAGCGAGAGCAACGATATGACGCTTAAAATAGGTCAGCGCGTCATGCTCTCTCCCTACCGTCATACGGAAAAGGGTACTTTGGTCAAAGGCGTGGACTGCGACGGATATTTCTCCGACTTCGTGACCTGCCCGCTGTCCGAAATATACGTAATGCCCGAGGGCGTATCCGACGAATCGGTGGTATTCGTCGAAGACGTCGCTCTCGCGGTCGCCGTACTCGAAAAACTCGACATCGCAAAGACCCAATATCTTCTGCTCAACGGCTGTTCGGTGCTCAACTGCGTGATCGCTCAGCTCGCCATATATTATCAGGCTATACCCGTTATGGCGGACAGACGGCGCGAGATGCTCGAACTCGCCGAGGATATGGGCGTATATTATACCGTCAATCCCGACGAAGAAGACGTATTCGAAAAGATCAAGGAGATCACCTCGGGCGCCATGTGCGACTGCATGGCGGCAGACGCGGACTTCTTCCCCGACGCGAGCGCCCTCTTCCCGTGCCTGAAAACGGGGGGCAAAGCCGCATTCTGCGGAATCGGCGGAGCGACCTGTTCCGCCTACGCCCCGATATCGGATATCGTGTCGAAGCGACTCGAAGTATACGGAGTCAACAGCGGCGACGGCGAACTGGAAACAGCGATAAACATGATCGCCACCGAGATCGTCAAAGTGGACGGACTGTTCGGAAATCTCGAAGAATTCTCCGACGCTCCCGCCGTACTCGAAAAAGCCGCCTCGGCTCAGGCGGGTATGAAGACGATAGTAAGATTCTGATCTTCCGCTGCTTTACTGCGAAAACGCGCGGATCCCGACGACCGTCGGGATCCTTCTTTTACGGCATGGGTCCGTCGGATTTGATCCTACGCACTTCGTCCCACACGCGCTCCACGTTGCCGGCTCCGAGCAAAAGAACTATCCCGTTGGATTGGGCGTGTTTTACAAGGTATTCCGCTGCCGCCGCATAATCTTCGATATACAGACACGCGCGGCGTTTTTTCTTTATCTTCATATACAGATCGTAGGCGCTGCCGCCCTCTTTCGGCTTTTCGCGGGCGGCGTAAGTCGGGAGTATCATCACCTCGTCCGCCCAGTAAAAACACTCGGAAAATTCTTCTATCAACGACTTGGTCCGGCTGAAAGTATGCGGCTCGAACACCGCCGTTATCCTTCCCTTGGTCATTACCCGTGCGGTATCTATCGCCGCGGCGATCTCGTCGGGATGATGGGCGTAATCGGAATAGACGTCCGCCCCCTGCGGCAATTTGCCCTTGAACTCGAAGCGCCGCCTGACGCCGCGAAAACCGCTTATCGCGCGGCACGCTTCCGACGCGTCGCAGCCCATCGCTTCCGCAGCGGCGATCGCGGCGAGCGCGTTCAGGATATTGTGTTTGCCTCGCACTTTCAGCGCGCACCTGCCGACGACTTTTCCGTCCGAAACGACGTCAAAAGAATAAAAACCGTTCTCGTAAGCGACGTTGCACGCGCCGTAATCGCACTCCGACGAATACCCGAACGTCTTTACTGCGACGCCCCGGCGGGCGAGCGCGGCGGCTTCCGACCTCTCTGCGATCAGCGTCCCGCCCCGCTCTATATTGTCGGCGAAAATACCGAACGCTTCCCTCATTTCCGCTTCGTCGCGGTAACAGTCGGGATGATCGAACGCTATGTTGAGCACCACCGCGACCGTGGGGCGGAGCGCGAGAAAAGTACGGTTGTACTCGCACGCTTCCGTGACGAACCATTCGCTGCCGCCGTCGGAATCGCACTCCCCTCCCACGCAGTCGCCTCCGATATGCCCCACGAAGGACCTGCCCTGCCCGCGCATGACGGCGCAAAGCATAGCCGTGGCGGTGGTCTTGCCGTGCGTTCCCGCAACGGCGGCTACGTGATCGAACATCCCGCCGATAAGAGCGAGGAAAGCTTTGCGTTCCATACACAGGACCTTGTTCGCGCGGGCGGCGCACAGCTCCGGATCGTCGGCTGGGATCGCCGCCGTATATACGACCAACGACCTTGACGCCGCAAACTCCGGATCGTGCCCCGCATAGACCCTGACGCCTTTCTCCGCCAAAGCGGAAAGTTCGGGACAATCTCTGATATCGGAGCCGCTGACGATAAATCCTTTACCGAGACAGAACAGCGCGAGCGACTTCATACTGACTCCGCCCACGCCTATAAAATGTATATCGGGGTACTTGCCTGTATCGAACATACCATATTATATGCGGATCCGAGCTCCGTTTGTGTCCCGTCTCCGATATCCCGCGGCGGCGGCTCTTTTTGACACAGGTAAAGCCGCGATAAACTGTAAAATTTCGAAATTATATTCACAAAACGGTTTTTGCTCTCGTCCGCATCGGACGGCGCCTAAGTTTTCCCGCTCGGTGAAAAATAAGGAATATCTGCGGTTTTTTGTCAAATTTAATGATAATTTAATTGCCATAGCGATTGCGAAAATATATAATTAAGACAGTATAATTCGGGAGTGAAAAAATGGAACTCAGCGACGTGAAAATCCGCATAGTCCCCAAGGACAACGAAATGCTCAAAGCCGTGGCTTCGGTAGTGATCGACGGCTGTTTCGTATTGCACGACATCAAGATCATCAACGGCAAATCGGGTTTGTTTATATCGATGCCCAGCCGCAAGACGCCGGAAGGCTCATACCGCGACATAGCGCATCCGCTCGATACCGAAACTCGTGAGCTGTTCTCTTCGACGATACTCGGCGCTTACGACAAAGCTCTCAAAGAACAGCAGGCGTGACGTCACATTGACGGGATCCGCTCGACTTCGGGAGCATACTCGATCCTCGGGATAACTTAAACGACAACGGCAAAGGACCTTTCCGCACGGAAAGGTCCTTTTGTTTTGCGTAAGCGCCCGACGCGAACGTTTCGGCGTCCGCGTCTTATAAGCTGTCAGTCGTGCTTTTTGCCGTGTCTGACAAGCCCTGCCGCCTTGAATATCTCCAATACGACGACCGATACGAACGAGAACCCGACGCCTATCAGGTATCCGTACCACGGTATATAGGTCATATTGAACGCCTCCACCACTCCGGGTACGAACATAACGAAGGCGATGAGCAATACCGATATCACGGTCACGAGGTTCAGCTTCTTGTTGGAGAACGGTCCTATCTTGAACAGCGAACGGTCCGAACGCATATTGTATGCGTGCACTATCTGCGAGAGCGACAGCACGAGGAACGCGAGAGTGCTTCCGCCCGCGGGGTCGCCGCCGGTGATCGCTTCGCCGATGAAATACGCTCCGAGCGTAAGCGCCGCGAACATACATCCCTGCAAAACTATCAGCACGCCGAAACCGTGCGCGAACAGGCTTTCGTCCTTCGGCTTGGGCGGATGGTTCATCACGTCGGATTCCACGGCTTCCATGCCCAGCGCGATCGCGGGAAGAGAATCGGTCACGAGGTTTATCCACAGCAGCTGGATCGATATGAACGGCGAGACCTGCCAGCACAGCATCGCGAGGAACACCGTCAGTATCTCGCTTATATTGGTGCCGAGCAAAAATCCCACCACTTTCTTGATATTGGCGTAAATACCTCTGCCCTCTTTGACGGCGTCCACTATCGTGGCGAAATTGTCGTCGGTAAGCGTTATGTCCGCCGCACCCTTCGCGACGTCCGTCCCCGTGATACCCATGGCGCAGCCGATATCCGCGGCTTTCAGCGCGGGCGCGTCGTTGACGCCGTCGCCGGTCATCGACACGACTTTGCCTTTTTTCTGCCACGCCTTGACGATCCTTATCTTGTTCTCGGGCGAAACGCGCGCATAGACGGATATCTCCCCGACCTGCCTGTCGAGTTCTTCTTCGCTCATCGCGTCGAGTTCCGATCCCGTTATCGCCTTGTCTCCGTCCTCGAGTATCCCGAGCTGACGCGCTATCGCCGACGCGGTGACGACGTGGTCGCCCGTGATCATGACGGGTTTGATACCGGCTTTGCGGCATACGGCGACCGCCTCCGCGGCTTCGGGTCTGGGAGGATCGATCATTCCCACAAGTCCCATAAAAGTCAAGCCGCTTTCAAGCCGCTCGCTCGTAAGCTCTTCCGGCAAAGAATCCATCTCCTTGTATCCGACCGCGAGCACGCGCAGCGCCTGTCTGCTCATTTCGTCGTTCGCAGTCCGCGCCTTGTCAATGTCTCCTGCGACGCATCTTTCCGCCATGACGTCGAACGCGCCTTTGACTATCGCGATCAGCTTTCCGTCGACGCGGTTTACCGTCGTCATGAGTTTGCGGTCGGAGTCGAACGGAAGTTCCGCGACTCTGGGATATCTGCCGTTGAGCTCGTCCTTGGAGTCGCCCGCCTTGTGCGCGGCAAGCACTATCGCCGTTTCGGTCGGATCGCCGATGTGCACTTCTTTGCCGTTTTCGAACGAAACGGAACCGTCGCAGCACAACGTGCCGTAATCGAGCAGTTTCCGCACGCCGTCGTCCGCCCCGTCGAGATCCCGGACTTCTCCGCCGTCGAGATACGTCTTGACCAGCGTCATACGGTTTTGCGTAAGAGTACCGGTCTTGTCCGAACATATGACCGACGCGCTGCCCAGGGTCTCCACTGCGGGAAGGCGTTTTATTATCGCGTTTTTCTTGACCATTCTGGTCACGCCGATAGACAGCACGATCGTAATGATCGCGGGCAGTCCTTCGGGGATCGCCGACACTGCCAGCGACACCGCGGTCATGAACATATCCATGACGTCCAGTTTCGCGATCACGCCGACGATGAATACGACTATACACGCCGCTATCGCCGCTACGCCGAGCCATTTGCCGAGCTGCGCGAGCTTTTGCTGCAACGGGGTCTTTTCTTCCTTTTCGCCCGCAAGCAGATCGGCTATTTTGCCCATCTCGGTGTTCATGCCCGTACCGGTGACGACCGCGGTCGCCCGTCCGTACGTGATCGAGCAGCCCGTAAAGACCATATTGCGCCTGTCGCCTATCGGAGCGTCGTCCTTTACTTCGGCGTCGGCGTCTTTCTCGGACGGAACGGACTCGCCGGTCAGCGCGGACTCTTCCGATTTCAGATTCACGCTTTCCAGAAGACGTGCGTCCGCGGGAACGAAATCTCCCGCTTCGAGCAAAATGATATCGCCGGGTACGACCTCGGCGGCGCTTATCATCTTCTCGGCGCCGTCTCTTACGACTCTCGCGTGCGGAGCGGACATGTTTTTAAGCGCTTCGAGCGCCTTTTCCGCCTTGTTTTCCTGTACCAGTCCCATGACGGCGTTCATGATGACGATCAGGAAGATCAGCGCGGGCTCGATGAACTCCATCGGATCGCCCTCTACGCACGCCACGACAAGCGAAATGATCGCCGCCACGATCAGTATCAGGATCATAACGTCCTTGAACTGTTCGAAAAAGCGTACGATCATGCTCTTTTTCTTCTTTTCGGCGAGTTTGTTCTCGCCGTGCTCGGCAAGACGTTTCTCCGCCTCGCTTCCGCTCAGTCCGGAAGCGGCGTCGACGTCGAGTTCCTTGAGCAGTTCTTCCCTGACTTGGCTGTGTTTTTCCATTTGTTCTCCCTTTATCTTTTTTTGCGGCTGTGCCGCGTCGTTTCAATATCTGTCCGCCGCGAGCAGCGAATAAAGTTCGTTGTATATGGGCAGATTGCACCTGTATATCTTTTTATATACGCGGTTGTAGAACTGCATATAGCGTTCGTGGTTCGCCGCGTCGGGAATATATTCCTCCGACACGCGGACCATATGCGCGGTCGCCTCGCTCATGTCGCGGTAAATGCCCAGGGACGTGAAAGCGACTATCGCGCAGCCCAGCCCGCTCGTTTCGTACGTCTGGACCTTGTAAACGGGCAAACCCATGATGTCCGTCATTATGCGGCACACCGATTCGCTCTGCGACCCCCCTCCCGCGACCGCAACGCGCGATATCCTGTTTTTCGTGCGGTGCATCAGATTTTCCAGTCCCTCGAACAGCGCATAGCCCACCCCCTCGATTATCGCGCGGTAGACGTGATTGCGCGTATGTACGTCGTTGAAACCTATCATCACGCCTTTCGCCTGCGGAGTCTTCAGCCCCGGGCCCCAATACGGCTGTACCAGAAGACCGTTGCTTCCGACGGGTATCTTGCTCAATTTTTCGTCGAGCAGCTGTTCGGCGGATATCCCGAGCTTTTCGGCTTCGAGTTTTTCGTGGAGCGAAAACTGCTCCTTAAACCAGCTCACCATCCAGAATCCTCGGAAGATCTGTATCTCGGGATTGTATTTACCTTTTGCGACCGATGTATACGCAGGCATGAACGTTTCGGGTTCAACATACCTGTCCGTAGTGACCTCCACCGACGCCGCCGTCCCCAAAGACACGCTGGCTATATCGTGAGCTATCGCGCCGTTGCCGACCGTTTCGCACGCCTTGTCCGCGCCCGTGGCGATAAGCGGAAGACCTTCTCTGATCCCCGTCTCCGCGCTGCACTGCGCGGTGATCGTACCGATCGTGTCGCCGGGTTCGACCAGCCTGCACATCTTGTCTACGGGACAGCCGAAAATACAATAATTGAGCGTCCTTTCGGTCATCCATCTGCGCTTTTTGTAATTATAGGGGAATTTTGCCGCCTGCCCCGCCGTGGAATCGGCAAGCACGCCCGTGAATTTGTAATTGTACCATGCGGTCGGCATGACTATCTTGGCGGTTCGCTCCCATACGTCGGGTTGATTTACCCTTACCCAGTTGGTATAAGTGGTCCTCCTCTGCACGCGGACCGCCTCCCCCATGCCGACTGCGGAAAATATGAATCTCTTCCACAGAGGCAGAGGATCGGGACAATCGACCTCGCGTTTGTCCATCCATAATATCGCGTCGCGCGTCGGACGGCAGTTTTCGTCCAAGAAAAACAGAGAGTTCCGTATGCTGGTGACGGTCACCGCCGCCACGTCGTCCCACCTTGAGCCCGCCTCCTCTTGCAACTCCTTCGAAACGGCGCAGATACCGTGCCAGAGTTCGTCTATATCCTTCTCCGCCCTGTTGTCATTCTTGGATATATACGGAGGCTCCGCCCTCTTCGCCTTGGCGATCAAATCCCCCTTCGAGTCGAAGAGAAGCGCGCGCGTGCTCTGCGTGCCGACGTCGAAAACCAATACAAGAGGATCTTTTTCCATAGTTACTCCTTGTTTTCCTCCAGCTGCCTGTAATCCACCTTGCCTATCTGCGTCAGCGGCAGTCTGTCCACGTATTCCACAAAGCGCGGAACGCTGTATTTCATGAGCCGGGCAGCGATCTCCGTCCTGACCGCCTTGTCCAGAGCGTCACGGTCCGCCCCGGGAGCGGGCTGAACGTACAGCCTCACCGCAGGCCGTCCTCCGTCGTCCGCCGCGACCGCGCAGCAACGCAGTACGCCCGGCACTTTATTCACTACGTTTTCGATCTCCTGAGGGAACACGTTGTACCCGGAGATCTTGACCATTCTCTTCTTTCTGTCGACGAAATAGACGAATCCGTCCTCGTCCAGTCTGCCTATATCGCCCGTGCGCAGCCATCTTCTGCCGCCGTATTCGAAAAACGCTCTTTCGGTAGCCTCCGCGTCGTCGTAATACCGGGTCATAGCCATATCGGTGCTGACGCACAGATCGCCTTTTTCGCCTCTCGGGACGGGCCTGCCGTCCTCTCCGAAAGCCTCGAATTCCGTATTTTTCACGGCCTTTCCTATCGACCCGTCGCGTTCTCTTCCCGGCATATTCACACAGCATATGCCGGCTTCCGTCAGTCCGTAACCTTCGTTGAGCCTTATCGGATTGCCGGCACGCACGCCTAGCGCGGCAAACTTGTCCTTTATGCTTTCGGACAGCCTGTCCCCTCCGCAATAGCAATATTTCAGATTTCTCATCACGTCTTCGCCGAAAGCGCCGCTCTCCAGCATCTTGCCGTACATATTGGGAACGCCGCATATGAACGTGACGTGCTCTCGCCTGCAAAGTCTGCACGCCCCCTTGGCGTCGAACTTAGGCATAAGCACGATCTTGCCGCCGGCGCTGAGCGAGGTATGCATACATACCCCCAATCCGAAAATATGGAAAGGCGGCAGCACCATGAGCATCGCGTCTTTATCGTCGACCGGTTTACCGCCTATGAGGTCGAGCAGATTGTGCGCAAGCGCGTTCAAAGCCCCGTTCGATATCTCGACGGTCTTGGGCAGTCCCGTCGTCCCTCCGCTGTGCATATATACGGCGATATCTTCGCCGCGGACCTCGGGAAAACCTCCTGCGTCCGCCGCTTTACCGCGTCTGACCGCGGAAACGAAACTCTCCTCTTCCGCGCTCGCCGCCGCCGCGGAAACGGTCGCCAATCTGTAAAAAGGCGCCAGCGCACGGGGAAGATAATCCGCCGCCCGCGCTATAAAAGTCTTGACTCCCAGTTCTTTCCAACCGTCGTAATTCGGATAGAATTCGTCGAACAGCACCGCCGCTTTCGGACGCATGCGCACGGCAATCTCTTTGAGCCTCTCTCCCGTCACGAGCGGGTGTACGAGATTGACGACGGCTCCCGCCTTGTTTACGGCGTAAAACGCAATGACCACGTCCGGTATATTGCCGAGACAAACTATTACGTTGTCCCCCTTGCCGACGCCGCATTCGCGCAGTCTGCGGGCAAACCCGTCTATTTCCGCCGTGACGCGACCGAGATCGAGTCTTCTGCCGTAAAAAGCCACCGTCTTGTTGGAGCGCGGCAAATGCGCCGTCCCCTGCTCGAAATATTCGTATACCGATCCGTCGACGGCGGGCATTACGCCTTGACCTCCGCTCTTTTCGGCACAAAAAACCTGTTGAACACAAACTTATCCAAGGTCTTACCGTACATGACGAATATGACGACTGTCTGCACGGCGACCGCTATGAAAGCCGCCGCCGCCACGTCGGACAGATAGTGATGCCCGTCCGTTATCCTCGAAAACGCCGTGACAACCGTCGCGATCACGGAAACGACCGTAACGGTGTTTTCTCTGCCGGCGAAGCGCGGATTTATACCGCACAGCGGCATCATCATGAAAAGCACCGCGGTGAACGCAGTATGTCCGGAAGGCATCGAATCTCCGCCGTCGACGCGGACGAAGTCGTACCACGGAGCGAACTGAGCGACGCCGCCCTGTACGTCGGCGTATCTCGCCCTCGAAAATATCTCCTTCGCAACGAACGTTATCGCCCCTGTCGCGACGACCGCGACCGCGACCGCGACAGCCCATTTGAAATATTCGGAAAGTCTTTCCTCCGCGACGCCTTTGGTCGCTTCGCCTATCACGAACGCGAGCACGGCGCCCAACACGGCGCAGCCCGCGAGAGAATACAGAGTGCTGTCGGTGATCAGATCGGTAAGATCCTTGAAATTGATCGCGCTGACGACAAACATTGCCGCATACGCAAGCACGGTAAACACTATGCTGTGCAGCACGCGGAAAAAATACCGCGCCGCAAGCCCGCAGGCGACCGCCAGCATTATGAATGCGGGCATCTTGCCTATTATCTCGTACATAGTGGCGTAAGAATTCGCGCCTATGTAAAACTCCTCGGCGATCCTCTCGTCGATCAGCGAACCCGCGGCAAAAGCGATCACCGCCAATCCGCCGAAAATGCCAAGTCCCCATGCCACCTTTTTAACGTCCAAATTCCGCCTCCTTCTCTTCGCCCGAAACGGATCTTTCCGCGATAGCGAAGTTTAACTTCCCCTTCGAAAAAAACGCTTTCCTCAACGCGAGATATATCAGATACGTGAGGTATCCTCCGACGAGCACGTCGGAAAGAAAGTGAGCGTTCGCGGCAATACGCGATACGGCAACGACCGCCGTAAAGACGACGCATCCGCAGTTGAGCGCTATGCGCACGCTCTTTTTGTTCCACGACGGTATGAAGTCGCATAGCGCCGCAAGCAAAAATATATGAGCCGCGCTCGACGTATGTCCGGACGGGAACGACGTATAATCTCCGCCCTCGATCATATCCTCTCTGCCGAGCATTATCCTGTACCACGGAGTGAATCCGTCGGTATTTCCGACTTTGAGCATATCGCGGTAGCGCATACGGCACCAGATATGTTTCATTATCTGCATGACCGCGACCGATACGAGAGTGAAGACTATCGCGAATACGGCAAACCTGAACAGCCTGTGCATATATCTGCGGTCTATGAGCGAACCTATCCATATCCCCGCCGCGCCCAACAAAACGCCGAAGATCACCGCAAAACCGGTAAGATAAGGTATCTCGGTCAGCTTGGTGCTCTGGATCCCGAAAAATATCCATCCGCCGACAGTCAGCGCCGCGCCTGCCAGGCGGATCCCGATACTCGCGCGTCGGTCCGAAAAAAGATCGTGGTTGTAAAATACTATCACTCCGCACAAAGGCAGTACGAGATATGCTGGATATTCGCCGAATACGGCGAAAAACATTGCAAAAAACCCGTCGCCGTCGGACAGAGCTTCGCTTATGCGCAGGTCGTAAACGGTGGCGACCGCCATAGCGGAAACAAAGCAGACGAACGCGGCGAGGTTTATGATCAATGACGGAGTAAGTCTGATCTTGCTCATCGGAAAAGATTTCCCCTGCGTGTGCGTGCGTTGTATTTTATATTATTATAACACATTCCCCGACGCGTTGCAACTACTAAAACGTCGATATTCCCCGCCGTTAAAGACAAAACCGCGAAAAACCGCGATTTTCGCAAAATATAAAATATCCGCCGCGATAACCGCGGCGGATGATATCTGTCGTTTGTCTGCGATCAGGCTGCGTTGGACACCGTTCCGATGAAGCCCGCCGCATTGTAGTCGGAGGTCTCTTCGAAGAAGAAGCCCTTGGTCGAGTTGAGCGTGACTTCGGAGTTGATGATGCCCGCGAGGACCATGACGTAGGACTCGGAAACTTCGACTTTCTGGAAGAAGCCGTTGGGCCACATCGTCACCTTGAGGGTGATATCGGTGAAGTAGAAATCCGTAGGTTCCTGTCCCTGCGAATTGAGCATATACATCATCTGCTCTTCGTATTCGGCGACGGAGTAGTTCTCGCTAGTCTTATCGACGTTGCCGGAGATGGTGAATTCCCACAGACCGTCATCGTTGAGCACGGGAGCCACGGTCTTGTCCGCGAGAATAGTGTTCTCTTTGAGATTGTACATCCAGATCTGGGTGGGATCGGAGGCCTTGTCGTTAACATAGGTCGTCAGATCGTTATAGGTCTGCACCGCCTCGAAGCTCTTGCCCTCGGCGAATTCGAACCAAGCGTCGGTGATGACGCCATCGTCGTTATCGGTCGTCTTGACGTCCACGTTGTCAGCATTGACGTTGCGGAAATACAGCTTCTCGGAGCTGCCGGACTTGGTGTAATCGGTCTCTTCCCATATCTTGATGCTGATAAGTCTGCCGAGGCCTCCGCCGATCGTACCGGACAAATTGCGGTAGAACAGGTTGTTGTCCCCTTCGAAAACGTCATCGCCGTCTTTGTCGGAAGCGCCGTCTCTGACGGTGATCGACTTGACGAACTGGGTCAGGGGCATATTGAGAACGGTGGTAACGAGCGTACCTCCGGTGATAGCCGTGGCGAAGTCCGCGCCGTAATAGTTTTTCATACCCACCCGGAGCATCTCGATCGCGCTCATGGAAGAATCGAGCTGCGCGGTCGGAGTGACGTTAGGCTGGCTCTGAGCATAGTCTACGCCGAAGTTGGTCTCGGCGGGATTGCAGCCCGCAAACGCGAACACGGTCACCGCCGCGATCACGACTACGGTTGCTATCATTGCAAATTTCTTCATATCTTTCTCCTTGTTTTGACAGCCGGAAGCCGTTTTTTACTATTCTATAATAGTGTAATGTAAAAATCAAGTAAAATTACGCACTTTTCGCTTTGTCCCGTTTCGTACATAAAACGCGCCGAAACGTATCGGATCGCGAAAACGGCGCCGTATCCGACGCCGTCCCGGCTATTTCTTAGGTGCGAATATCCTGCGCTTTATGACGAACGGCGGCTCGCCCGCCTCCTGCGCGAATCTTTCGAGGCGTTCCGCCAGATCGCGCTTCACGCCGCGATACGACGGATCGCGGATCAGATTGCGCGTTTCGCACGGGTCCTTTGCCGTATCGTACAGATAATCTTCGATATATACGTCCGAATAAGCCTTGTTCCAACCGTCCTTTTTTCCGCGCGACCTCACCGCGTAGACGTAGCGATCGGTACGCACCGCTCTGCCCAGTTTGTCTTCGCTTATCTGTATGTAAAGCGCGTCCCTCCCGTCTTCCCCGAGGGCGATCTTCGCAAGATCCTTCCCCCTGAAATACGACGGAGGCTCTATCCCCGCGGCGGACAGTACGGAGTACGGAAGATCTATAAGCCCTGCGAGAGCTTCGCACTTCTTTCCCTTCGGGTATTTGCCGCCGAACACAAAAAGAGGCGTCCTGATACTCGAATCGTGGCACGACCTCTTGTATTCGGAGTTGCGGGTCATGAAATGACAGCCGTGATCGGAGGTGAAGAAAATGACCGTATCGTCGTATACGCCCTTTTTCTTCAACGCGTCCGCCACCCTGCCGAAATTGCGGTCCAGCCCGTGACAGCAGCCGAGATAGTCGGTATAATTACCGGCGTAATTGCCCTCGAAAGCCGCGAGATCGTCGGGGACGGGAACTCCTTCCACAGCGACGCGGTCTTCGGGCGTGCACTCGAATCTGCCCGTGCTGTTCTGATGATGGGGTTCTATATGCGACAGAAACAGAAAAAACGGTCTGTCTTCGGGCGCGTTTTCGATAAACTCCAAAGCGAGATCCGTTATTTTGTCGGCGCGGCATCCGCTGAATTCGAGTTTGTTGCCGTTTTCGTCGAACACATAACCGCCGCTACCGTCCGAAGTGAATTCGAGCACGTCCGACGCGCGCCAGTACTCGTAACCGCCCCTGCGGGCTTGCGGGATCGCGGTCGTTTCGTATCTGCCCTGTTCGTCAGTCATGCCCGACGCGAGATGCCACTTCCCCACGTAAGCCGTAAGATAACCGTATTCGCGCAGTATCTTGGCGATCGTCGTCGCGTCCTCTTTCATCGCCACGGCGTTGGTGATACATCCGTTTTCGGTGGCATAAACTCCCGTCTGGATACAGGCGCGCGCAGGTCCGCATACAGGCTGACAGGTAAAAGAATACTCGAATTCGGTCCCGCTTTCCGCCATTGCGCACAGATTGGGAGTCACTCGTTCCGAAACGGTGTCCCATCTCTGCTGATCGGTAAAAAACACGACTATATTGGGTCTTTTCTCGCTCATACCGATATTATAACATCCCGAAAGGCAAAGGTCAACGGCGACCGTAACGGCTGTCCCGTAAAGGCGCTTCCCCTCCCTCGCATGAGTCGTCCGTCATACGTCCGACGTATTTTTATTTGACAAATATGTAAGGAATATATATTATAGTATATGATATGCAATATCGGACTTTATCGGCGATATTGTAAAATAATACACAAATTCAGGAGAATTATGGCAGATTATTTCATTACGACGGAAGCCACGGCGGATTTCCCCGAGAGCCTTTACACGGACGGTTTCGCCGTAATACCGATGTCCTACACGGTAAAGGGCGAATTCTATGACGGCGCGGAGAAAAAACTTTCTCCCAAAGAGTTCTACGACGCCTGCCGCAGCGCGAAAACCGCGGAGGATCTTCCCTCAACCGCGATGGTCACCGCTTATCAGGCGGAAGAATTCTTCCGTCCGATACTCCGAGCAGGGCACGACGTGATACACATCGGTTTCGCCTCAGCTCTTTCGGGCACGCTCGAACAGCTGAAAATGGCGGAAAAGACTCTGTCGGAGGAATTTCCCGACCGCAGGATCACGGTCATAGATTCCAGATCCGCCTGCTTCATAGAAGGGCTCGCGGCATACTGCGCTCTGCTCCGCCGCGCCGAGGGCGCGGACTACGACGCCTGCGTCGGGTATATAAACGATATCCTGCCCCATTGCTGCGGATTCTTTACGATAGACGACATACGTCATCTCCAACGTACGGGCAGAGTGAGCAAAGCCGAAGCGTTCATCGGCGGCACGCTCAAGATCAAGCCCATACTCACGGTGGACGACGACGGCAGGCTCATACCGTTCGCAAAGGTCATATCCAGAAAAAAAGCCGTGAAGTTCCTCATGGAAATGATGGAGAAAAAGATGCTGCCCGCGTCCGAACAAAAGCTCGTGGCGATTGGTCATGCGGACGCGCCCGAAGAAGCGGCGGCGCTCGAAGAAGAGGTGAAAAAGACCTTCGGCGTGGAGAAAACGATAGTATTCGACGTCGGCTCCGTAATAGGCACTCACGTGGGAGCCGGCATGCTGGCGCTGATATTCCTCGGGACCGACAGATCGGTACATTGACGCTTTAACTGCTATCGCACTTGCCGCGCCGTCGGGCGCGGCTTTTTCTTACCGCTTATGCCTCAACCGTTGCGCGAAACGCGTTTTTAAGTTAAGATATATCTATGCAAAAACTTTTGGCGCTTACCAGAAAGGCGATAAACGATTACAAAATGATAACCGACGGCGACAGGATCGCCGTAGGAGTCAGCGGAGGCAAGGACAGCACCGCTCTTCTCGCCGTACTCGCGGCATACAGGAAATTCGCTCCCGAAAAGTTTGAATTGGAGGCGATAAACATCGATCTCGGATTTGCGGACACGGACAGGGAACAGGTACGGGCATTCGCCGAATACTGCGACTCGATATCCGTTCCTCTGACCGTGGTAAAGACCGATATCGCGGAGATAATATTCGAGCGGCGAAAGGAACAGTCCCCGTGCAGTCTTTGCTCCAAAATGCGGCGCGGCGCTCTCAATTCCGCCGCGATAGAAAAGGGCTGCAACAAACTCGCGCTTGCCCATCATGCGGACGACGTACTGGACACTTTCCTGCTGTCGCTGATATTCGAGGGCAGACTTTCCACGTTTTCTCCCGTGAGCCACATGAGCCGTACCGGAGTGACTCTCATACGTCCGTTTATCTATGTGGAAGAAAAATTTCTGTCCGGCATTTGCCGCAGGCTGGACCTGCCTGTGGTTTTCAATCCCTGCCCCAGCGACAAACATACCAGGCGGGAAGACGTCAAGAAGCTCGTCGAAGCCGCCGAAACGATCTCGCCCGACGCAAAAAAGCTGATGCTCACGGCTCTGTTCCATCCCGAAAGAAACAACCTCTGGGAAAAACCTTCGTCCGACTGACGTTTTTTCGAACGCATTCAAAAAAAACGGAGCCCGTGTTCGTAAAACGATGAATATCCCGCCGCGATCCGCGGCGGTTTTTTATCCGCGATACCTGCGCCGAGTGCTCTCCCCTCCGCGAATATGCCTTTCGGCGAGATTGTTGCCGAGGATCTTCGCCACGTCGGAATACAGATCTTCGTCAAGTCTTTGCAGACGCTTGGTCACATCGGAATGGACCGTGCTTTTCCCTACGCCGAAAACGGCGGCGCACGCCCTTACGGTACAGCCCGTTTTCAATATGTAACGCGCCTCTTCGAGCGCCCTGATCTCCGCTAGAGTCAATTTTCCACCTCTCTACGATAATATTCCGCATAAGCGCCGATATGCGCCGTTTGAGGTCGGATCGGCGGTTTTTCATTGAGCGAACGCTCATATGAGCCGTTTCGCCGCGCTTTTATGTTCATACCGTCATATGTCGATACGCACGGGTGCGCATACCGTCATATGAACGCGACCGCATTTTTTCCGTGATCATACGGGCATATATGGATAAGAGCGTGGCAAACTATTGTCATGAAGAAAAAAACCGTATCCCGATTGAAAAAACTGCTCGTCCCCGCCCTTTCGGGTATTGCCGTGGGAGCGGCGAACGGACTGTTCGGCGGAGGGGGCGGGATGATAGCCGTCCCCGCCCTGACCGCAAGCGGCGCTTCCGAAAAAAAAGCTCACGCGACCGCCGTCGCAGTGATATTGCCGCTGTCGCTGATAAGCGCGGCGGTCTACCTCGCGAAGGGCACGCTGTCGTGGGAGGCGGCCCTGCCCTCCTGCCTCGGCATCGTCGCAGGCGGAGTTATAGGAAGTCTTTTACTTAAAAAGATAGATCCCTCTTTGCTGACCAAAGTGTTCTACGTCCTCATGATAGCCGCAGGGATAAAACTCGCGTTGTGAAATACGTCGTACTTGCGCTCATAGGACTGGCGGGAGGAATTCTCGGAGGAATGGGATTGGGCGGCGGTACGCTGCTGATACCTCTGATGACTCTGCTGTCCGACGTCCCGCAAAAGACCGCCGCCGCGATCAACCTTATCGGTTTCGTCCCGATGGCGGCGATAGCGGTGGCGTTCCACGCGAAGAACGGATTGATAGACAAAAAACTCGTTTTGCCCATCGTCATCCCCGCATCCGCCGTCTGCGCGGTCTTTTCCGCCGTGGCTTGCGACATGGACAACCGTCTGTTGTCGAGATCATTCGGGATATTTCTGACGGTCCTCGGAGCGATCATGTTGACAAAAGATGCCCTTTCATCGCTCGGGGACAAACTGCGCGTTGCAATGCTTGCGGTGATAAGGCGCGACCTTCCGTATACCGCGCACAACGCAAAACGAAAATAACCGAAAACATATCGGATGTTTTCAGGCGGCAGGCGCGTTTTCACGCCTTCTATTCCGAAAGGATATCGCGGCGCGCGGCACCGACGGGTCGTCCGACTCTCCCCGCGGCGGCGCGCGGCTGCCTCAAAGGCGCTTCGCGCGGTTTCGTACGGTAAAATTTTCAGGTGCATTTAATTGCTTTTTCCGCGCGCATTTATTATAATGATTTCGTTATAATAAAATGAACGTATTATAATAAACTAATCAATCTACTAAAAGGTGGTTAAATGAACACGAAAAGACGACTGTGCCTGACTTTGGTAGCGCTCATGCTGTGCGTGGCTCTCGTATTCGGCGTTGCCGCTTGCGACGATACGACCGAAGAGATCCCGAGCGCCGAGACCGACGACGGACTTTTCACCAACGGTACGTTCGGCACCACGACGGGAAGCACTTATCCGCTTACGCCTTCCAACTGGACCGGCGCGCCCGGCAGCTCGAGCTCCAGCTCAAGCACCGCCACGCCCAGCGGTTCCGATAATCTGATCGCGGGCGTAATCAGCGTCGATCCCGACGTGTACAGCGCGAACAGACGGACCTACGGCAACGTCGGCAACCCTTCCAAACCCGAAGGCGCGGAGGACGACAACATCCTTATGGTCTACAATAAGGTGCCGACCGTCTATAAGTACACTTCTTCTTCGATCACGCTCGAACCGTCTTCCTATTACCGTCTTTCGGTATGGGTCTATACCGATATAGACACTTCCGCCGACGGATACAGCGAAGAACGCTGCGGCGCTTATATCTACGTCAACGGAGCGGCATACGCCGCGTTCGAGGCGATAGATACCGACAATCAGTGGAGACAGTACACCGTCTACATCGAAACGTCCGACATTTCCTCGCAGAGCATAACCGTCGTACTGTCGCTGGGCAACGGCACCAGACAGCAGAATTCGATGACCCAGGGATATGCGTACTTCGACCAGGTCACGCTCGAAAATCTTTCCGACGTGAACGAAGGCGAAGAGGAATTCACTTCCGAAGATTTCGACGCCCTCGAGATCGGCTCCACGGTTTCCAAATATACGATGAAGATCGGCGACGGCGAATTCGATTATACCACGACCACGTCTTCGCCCTACACCGCTTCCAAATGGACGGGCGTCGCGGGCCGCGGCAACGGCAGCACCGCTCCCTCGTCCTCTTCCTATGTGAGCAAGGGCATCATTAACGCCGCAAACACTTCGACGATCACCTCGGGAGGCACCGACACCCCCGTTACGGTCGCGCCCAATACCGTCGGCACGAAAATGCTGATGATAAACAACAGACGGGCTACGGCTTACGGCTACCGCAGTTCGGCGGCGATGCGCTTCATCGGAGGCAGCGACAGCTATTACAGAGTATCGGTACAGGTACGCACGACCAACATCACCGGCAACGGCGCAAGGGTCGCCCTGACCGACGGCTCCAACGGCAGCGAGCCTTACGCGGAGATATCCGATATAGTCACGAACGGAGAATGGACCACGGTTTCCTTCTATATCCAGGCGAACCAGTTCCGTTCCAGAGACATCTATCTCGAACTGTGGCTCGGTGAAGGCGGCGCAGACGATACCGATATGCACGTGACGGGCACGGCGTTCTTCGACGGAGTCAAGCTCGAAGAGATCACCGCCGCCGACTACGAGAGCGCTTCCGAAAGCGATACGGTCTGCGTGACCTCGTTCAGAACGGACAGCTCCGCTCTCGACTATACGTCGATGAGCATAGCCAACTTCGGCAATGCGAGCGGCGACGACTACATCGAGGGACGCACCAACTGGCAGACCGTCGACACTTCTCTTACCGGCGACGACTGGAACAACGCGGTATCGTCCGTGTTCCCCGGACTCGAGAATCCCGGCGCTCCCGTGTCCGACGAAGACGCGTCCGTACTCGTTATCAACAACTATCTGCCGTCCTCGTTCCTGCTCTCGACCGTCTACGACGCCGAGGCCAAGACCTTCACGGTAGCTCCCAACAACTGCTACATCATATCCGTATGGGTCAAGACGCAGGACATCGAATCCGGCTCCGGCATCGAGCTGTCGCTGTTCAGCTACGACCCAGACGCGAAAGAGGACGAACGTAAGACCGAGCTGTCCTCCTTCACCAATATCAATACCGAGGACCTCGAATCTTATCGCAGCGCCAATAACGGCGATTACACCGAATTCAGATTCGTGATCAAGGGCGCCAACGACAAGGCTACCCAGGTCGGACTCGAAGTGTCTTTCGGCAGCGGCAACTCGCTGTCGCCGTCCACGCACCTGTCCGGTTATGCGTTCCTGTCCACTATCTCGATAGAACATATCGATTACAGCGAATACTCCTCCGTCTCCACGAGCACGGTGGTCAAATCCGTATCGCTTCTGGGCAGCGCGCAGAATGCGGAGCTCTCCTCCAACGGATACTTCAACTTCATCGACGTAGCCGCGACCCAGTCGCAGTATGCCGACAGGACCGGTTCCGACGATCAGCCTCTCGAGATCTTCGACGAGAACGGCGATCTGGTCAACTTCCTCGGCGTGCCGACCGGTTGGACGATAAACAATTCCGACGCGCTCGACAGCGACGAGACCGCGGCGGGCATACTCGACATAACCAACGAAACGCTGCTCGCCAATCATCCCGAATTCACGGTCGGAGACGACTTCTACTCGTCTATGGACATGATCGGAGTGACCCCCGAGCTGTATCCCAACGTGCTTGCCATACACAGCCCCGACTACGTAGTCTACGAGAGTGACGAGATATCTCTCTCCGCCAACACCTACTACCTTGTCGGAGTATGGGTCAAGACCGACGGCAGCAGCACCGTGACCGTTTCGCTGAACGCCTCTACCGACAGCGAAGCTCTCACTACGTTCACGCCCGCGGATTCCGACTGGCATCATTATCTGTTCTATGTAAGAACGGGCTTTAACTCCGTAGACGCGACCCTGACTATCGGAGTAGCGTCCGAAGGCGTTACCGGCAGCACGAACACCGCTTACTTCGCGATGGCGAACTATGCGGCGGTCACCGAATCGGCTTACAACGCCGCCGAAGAGGCTGATACCGACAGCGATTACGTTACCGTAAGATCGTTCGTCGTGGATTCTTTCGACAGCGCTAGCTCCCTTTCCTCCGTCTCTGCTCCCGACAACTGGACCGGCAGCACCGTAGAAGAAGACGCGAGCACCGAAGAGGACGACTTCGCAGGCGGAGTATTCAACCAGCGCGAAGGCGACTGGGACCGCCTCGGCATCGATCCCGACAGCGCCGAATATGCTGACATCGCGGCAAAACTGCGCGCCGATACAGCGACCGGCGATACCGTACTGGGCGACAACGTCCTCGTTATCAACAACAAGATCGCGGGAGCTTACAAGTTCACGTCTTCCGACGTCACTCTGTCCGGCGACACCTATTACAGGATAAGCATATGGGTGCTCACCTACGGACTTGACGAAGACGACACCGCGACGCTTTCGCTCAAACTGAACAACCTCTCCTACACGTTCGGCAGAGAGGAGCGCACCGAAGATGACGATATCGCGCGCAAAGTCAACACCTCGACCTATGCGGACGGAGCGGAAACGGTCGGAGACTGGACCTGCTACACCTTCTACGTTCACACCGAAAAAGACGTGACCCCCACCGCCAATATGACCGTGCAGCTCGGATTCGACGGCGCCATGATAGACGGATACGCGTTCTTCGATAACTTCTCGATCGATACGATAACTCAGGAAGAGTTCGAAGCCGCGACGGGCGACGATATGAGCGTTGCGACCAACTACTCCGTCACCTTCACTCAGGAAGACGCCGACGCGGAAGAAGATACTACCGACGAAGGCGGCGACGACACCCCCGCCAATACCGACCTCATCTGGGTATGGATCACGACGGGCATCATCGGCGCGATCCTGATCGTAGTCGTCATTGTCGTACTCGTCAAGAAGTACACGCACAGCAGACGCTTCACCACCAAGAAGAAGCCGACCGCTCCCGTGAACAGAAGCAACGACAGACGCGGCGACAACGACCGCAACAACTCCGGAGACAGGAGATAACGTAAAATAAAAGGACCGCCCGATCGGGCGGTCCTTTTTTCTCGCGGGGCGAATCATACTTTCAAACGCGACCGTTGATTGCTTTAAGGCTATGCGTACGCCGCCGACGTTGACGGCAAAACAGGGTAAGCCGCGGCAATGCTCGTTCCGTCAGATACGGACTCCTCTCAGATCGTACGATGCCGTTCCGTAACGGGCTGCCGCAAGACCGAAAACGGTTCGGCAGATCGCGCTTATTTTCATAGCGCAACGCCGCGCAAGTCAACGATCCGTTGCGTTATACTGCGAAACAGGCTATTATATGAGCGGACGATACGTCGATATCGGACAAAACAGGCGTTCCGAAAAATACGCCCATCGAAGCCGCACGGAAAAGTCCGCCGCACATCCGAAAAACGGAAATAGCCGCGCAGGACGACGGAGGAAAGCATGATATTGAATACAGGCGCAAGGACAGACACTGTGCAATATTTTTCAGAATGGCTCTTGAAGCGATTCGAAGAAGGATTCGTCTATACCCGCAATCCCCTTTTCCCTCATAAGGTAACGAGATACGAGCTTTCGCCCGCCAAGATAGACGCAGTACTGTTCTGCTCGAAAAATTACGCGCCGATCCTTCCTCGGCTCCGCGAAATAACGGACAAATACCGTACCTATTTCCACTACACCATCACTGCGTACGGCAAAGATATCGAACCGGGCGTCCCGTCGATAGACGAAAGCATACGCACTCTGTATGAACTCGAAAAGATCGTCGGTAAAAACAGGATATCGTGGAGATACGATCCGGTACTGCTCACCTCAAACTATACGCCCAAGCGGCACCTCGAAACTTTCGGCTACATGGCGGAAAAGCTCGCGCCGCATATAGACAGATGTATTTTCAGTTTTGTGGAAATGTACAAAAAGCTCTCGGTAAATATGCCCGAACTGATACCTATGACCGTGGCGGACAGGACCTTCATAGCGGAGGGCATGGGCAAGATCGCGGCAAGATACGGAATAAGGCTGCAGACTTGCGGAACGAACGGCGATTATTCACGGTTCGGGATACATTCCTCAGGATGCGTTACCGCAGAGATATTAGGAAAAGCCAACGGCTGCGAATTCAGATCGGTCAGGCATAAGGGAATGCGTGAAGGCTGTCATTGCATAGAGAGCCGCGATATCGGCGCATACGACACCTGTCTGAACGGCTGTAAATACTGCTACGCCAACAAGAGTCCGCAAAAAGCGCGGGACAACTTCATACTCCACGATCCGGATTCGCCTTTGCTTCTCGGGCATCTCGAAAAGGACGACTCTCTGTCGGACGGCGATCAAAGGAGTTTTTTACGCCCCGACGTGCGACAAATTTCCGTTTTCGACGACCTGTCGTGACCGCTGCGGGAACCCGCGAAAAGAACTTTTCAAAAGCGCTCCTCCTCCGCTGTATCTGCCGACGATCGTTGCCGTCACATCTTATCTTTTTCGATATACAACGTCTGTCCCAGAAAGACGGCGTTGTTTTCCAGCCCGTTGAGTTCTGCAAGCCGCGCTTCCGTTATCCCGAACGCGCGCGCCACGCTTGACGCGGTGTCGAACGGTTTGACGGTATAATATATCCCGTCCCTCTTTTTGACTGCGAGTTTCATGCCGCAGAACACTTCTCCCGTGATATTGTTGTCCGCGACGAGAGTCGATTCGAGAACGTCGAATTTCCGCGCTATCGACGCCGCCGTATCTCCTTCCTTTACGGTATAAACGCTGTATTTCATAACTTTTTCCTCCGATAGATGATATTCCTCTTCTCCCGCGCATATGCGTCGCAAGGTGTGCTTGCCGCGGCGGACAAAAGCGCGTAAACGCACGGAAAAAGGCAATTTAGCCTGACGCCCGGCATATAAATCATACGTATGAAGCGCGTTTTCAAGGCGTTCGCTCTCGTCACCGCGGTATCCGTGGCAACGCGGCTTATGTCTTTCCTGTTCAAGATCTATCTCTCGCGCGAACTGGGCGCCGAAGTTCTCGGTCTGTACCAGATCGTGATGTCCGTTCTGTCGCTGATGTCGTGCGTCGGCAGCAGCGGTCTGCCCGTCACTCTATCCAGATTCGTAGCCGAGGGCAAAGCGCTGGGCGACAGACGAGGCTCGGACGGGCTGACGGCGTTCTGCCTTTCCGTCTCCGCGGGAGCCGCGCTGTTGTTCACTCTCGCTTCGCTCGCGTTCCCGACTCTTGTTTCCGCAATATTTTCGGACAAACGCTGCGTTCCGATATTCTACGCCTGTCTGCCCCTTCTTCTGACCACGTCCGCTTACGCTACGCTCAGAGGCTGGTTCTGGGGCAATCGCAATTACGGCGTTTTTGCCGCAACGGAATTGCTGGACGAGATATCCAAGATCGTCCTGTCCGTACTGTTCATAAGCGGACTGTCGGCGGCTTTTGCCTCCGACAATGCGTACGCATATGCGCTGGTCGCGGGCGACGTGGTCGTCGTCGTCGTTCTCGCGGCGTGTTATTTCATCTTCGGGGGACGCATCGCAAAGCCGCGCGGCGCGAAAAAAGTCGTTATGAGCGCGGCGCCGCTGACCGCCACCAGACTTGTAGGCAGCTCGATAAGCACGCTGACGTCGCTGCTTCTGCCCGCTCTTCTCGTTTCTTTGTACGGACTCACGACCGAACAGGCGACCGCGGAATTCGGCAGGGCTTCGGGAATGGTCATGCCTCTGCTGTTCACGCCCTCGTCGCTGACGGGTTCTCTTGCGGTCGTACTGATACCCGAACTGGCGTCGATGAGCGCGACCGGAAGCAAATCCGCGATAGCCGGAACGGGCGCTCTTTCCGTGAAATTCGCAGCTGCGGTCAGCTCTCTGTTCTTCATCGTCTTCTGCTCGTGCGGAGTGCCGATAGGCGAACTTCTTTACGCCGATCCCAAGGCGGGCGAATATCTTACGGTCGCCGCCGCAGCCATGATACCTATGTGCGTCAACGGCATATGCACGTCCGTGCTCAATTCTCTGGGAAAAGAAACCCTGACCTTCGTGGGTCATACGGCGGGCGCGGTCACGCTTGCCGCCGTGATGTCGGCGGGAGTCGCGTTTTTCGGGATCTACGCCTACTTTATAGCGATGTTGGTCTCGCAGACTCTCACGCTCGGGGTAAATCTGTTTCTGATGTGCAAATATGCGGGACTCGAACACAAGGAGCTGCTCAAACTCACCGCGCAGATAGCCTTTGCCGCGATTTCGGCGTTCGCGCTGTCGCAAGCCGCGGATATGTTGGAAAATGCTCTGCCCGATCTTGCCACGATCGCGGTAACGGGCGTCGCGGCGCTTGCGTTCTGCGCGGCGTATCTGCCGCTCAGTTCCACGATCACGAAAGACGAAGTGCGTCTGCTGCTGAAAAAATAAACCGTCCGCGGCGCTCCTGCGACACGGAGCGCCTTGGACGGAAATGCCGACAGGCAAATACCCCGTTATGCCGTTCCGTTTCCGTCTGCGGCGACGGACGCGGGCTCTTCGGCCTTGTTCTCAGGCTGTTTTCTGATATAGCCCGCCTTTTCGAGCACGGGTATCAATCGGATATAGATGATATATGTGACGATGCCGTTGAGGACGATCCACAGCGGCTGCGAGATCATCTTGGAGAGCATCATCTGGAGATACGGCGTTTCTACCCCCCACCCCTCACCTATTATCACTTTTGCCAATGTATACGGATACAAGGAATACAGGCTCGCCGCCTCGGAGTCGCCTATCGGTATAACGAAGATGCTGGTCGTTTCGCCCAAAGCCGTCAGCCCGAGCGTACAGACCACAAAAGCGGTACCCGCCGTGGCGAGCAGTTTGAATACGATCCGCCAATTCGTATAACGATTGTACAGTCCCGCGATCATTGCCATCAAAGCGTTGGACAGTCCGATAAGTACGGAATACGGCCCCTGCGGCAAAAGAAGCCCGGGGATAAGGTCCGCTATGAACGCGACCGCGAATCCCTGCCAGGGGCCGAGAATGAACCCCGACAGATAGCAGAACAGATATACAAGACTGATCCTGCCCAAATAAGTGCCGAACGACTGAAACGAACAAAGATTAAGCACCACACCGAGCGCTATAAAAATTGCCATATCAGCTATCCGTTGAGTTTTGCTGCGCATAAAGCACCTCCCGAATAAGTGATACGGCAGAGAGCCGACGTAAAAACACTGTCGCATGTCTTTCGCAGCGGACGCAACACAACACCGCAAGCTCGCGCTTTTCGTTTGAAGGCGACATCCCATCCCTCAACACTTAACGCGTCGTGTTTACTCTGCCGACACCTATGATACCACACCCCGAAGATATTGTCACCCGTTCGCGCGACGTAATACGGAATTTTCTGCGGCGTACACGAAACGTGGATGTTCGCTACGCTCTTTTGCGCCTTTGCGCATACTCCCGCGCTCCCCGCGCACAATAGCGGTATGTTGACCGCATTCGTCAGAACGCTCGTAATATATTTCTGTCTACTGGTGATACTGCGGCTGATGGGAAAAAAACAGCTCGGGGAACTTCAGCCGTTCGAACTTGCGATAACGCTGGTCGCGGCGGACCTTGCGTGCATACCGATGTCGGACACTCAGGTCCCGATACTGTACGGATTGGTGCCAATCTTCGCGCTTTTCATCGCCGAGTTCGTGATAACGCGCGCAGTCAAAGGCTCCGTCAGACTGCGCGGCGCCATAAACGGCAAACCGGTGATCGTCATTACCCCCGACGGGATCGACGCCGCGGCGCTGGACAAACTCGAAATGACCGTCGGCGATCTCAACGAAGCGTTGAGAGGCAAAGACGTCTTTACGCCGCAGCAGGTGAGCTACGCGATAGTGGAAACTAACGGCGATCTGTCCGTTATCAAAAACGAAAACTGCGAAACGCCGACCGAGATCCCCTACACTTTGATCTGCGACGGAAAAATGATGAAGGACAATATCGGCAAGTCGGGCTTTCCCGAAAGCGCGGTGCGCGATCTCCTCGACGAGAACAGGCTCAAACCGAAACAGGTGCTGCTCATGACCTCCACCGGAGGCGAAGACTATTATATTCAGCCGCGCAAAGGCAAATTCATAACGGGAACGGTGTGATGACGGGATCGAAAACCAACAGGATCTTTTGGGTAAAGCTGGCGTTGGTATTGCTGCTGGCGCTCGCTATACCCGCGCTGGGCATAGTCGAACAGGTCTATATGAAAGACAGCTTCGACGAGCTCTGCGGCGATTGCCGCGAGATAATCGCCCTTCTGTCGGAAGGCGACGATGCGGGCGCATACCGCAAGACGCTCGATATGAAGGCGCGTTGGGAAAAGACTCGGGATATGCTCGAATTCATGTATCCCAACGCCGATATAAAAGAAGTAGCGCCGCAGATCGGAGAGTTGCAGGGCGACCTCGAAGCCGATCTCGCGGACGACGCGATCGCGCGTGCGAGAATGATAGAGAGCCTCGCCGAAAACAGCAAGAACCTGCTCGCTTTCAAATGGAAAAACATCCTGTGAGCCGTTGAACACGTAAAGCGTTAAACGCTTTTAACGAACACGGGCGCGGAAAACCGCGCCCGTTTGCGTATCGGATCACTCTACCTTCTCAGCGTTTTCCCAACTTGGGGATCAGATACCTTCCGGTTTCGCTGAGCTTGTTTTCGGCGACCTGCTCGGGCGTGCCCTCGGCTATCACCGTACCGCCCGCGTCGCCGCCCTCGGGTCCCAGATCGATGATGTGGTCAGCCACTTTTATCACGTCGAGATTGTGTTCTATCACGACGACGGTATTGCCGTTGTCGGCGAACTTCTGCAATATCGATATCAGTTTCCTGACGTCGTGGGTATGCAGTCCGGTAGTGGGTTCGTCGAGGATATATATAGTCTTGCCCGTGCCGCGCTTGGACAGCTCGGTCGCAAGCTTGACGCGTTGCGCCTCGCCGCCGGACAGCGTGGTCGCGGGCTGTCCCAGTTTGATATACGAAAGCCCTACGTCGTAAAGAGTCTTTATCTTGTTGTATATCTGCGGTATGTTGCGGAAAAACTCGCACGCTTCTTCCACGGTCATTTCAAGCACGTCGTATATGCTCTTGCCCTTGTACTTGACCTGCAGCGTTTCGCGGTTATATCTTTTGCCTCCGCAGACTTCGCACGGAACGTAAACGTCCGACAGAAAATGCATCTCTATCTTGATGATGCCGTCTCCGCTGCAGTGTTCGCATCTGCCGCCCTTGACGTTGAAAGAAAATCTTCCCGATTTATATCCCCTTGCCTGAGCCTCGGGCGTCTTGGCGAACAGTTCCCTTATCGCGGTGAATACGCCCGTATAAGTCGCGGGGTTCGACCTCGGGGTCCTTCCGATCGGGCTTTGATCTATCCTAATGACCTTGTCGAGGTTCTCTACTCCGTCCACGCCGTCGCATTCCACGTCGGTCTCGCGCGCGCCGTTCAGCTTCGCCGCGAGCGCGGGATAAAGTATCTCGTTTATCAGACTGCTCTTGCCGCTGCCCGACACTCCCGTCACAGCCACGAATTTTCCGAGAGGGATCTTTACGTCTATGTTTTTGAGATTATTCTTGCGCGCGCCTCTTATGGTCAGATAATTGCCGTTGCCGGAACGCCTTACGCCGGGGACGGCAATGCTCTCCCTTCCCGACAGATACGCGCCCGTGATCGACTTTTCGCACGCCATGACGTCTGCGGGAGTGCCGCAGACGACCACTTCGCCGCCGTTGACGCCCGCTCCCGGGCCTATGTCCACTATCCAGTCGGCGCGCGCCATCGTGTCCTCGTCGTGTTCGACGACTATCAGCGTATTGCCCAGATCGCGCAGTCTGCACAGCGTCGCGAGCAGTTTGTCGTTGTCGCGCTGATGCAGTCCTATGCTCGGTTCGTCCAGGATGTACAGCACGCCCATCAGCCCGCTGCCTATCTGTGTGGCGAGCCTTATGCGCTGCGCCTCGCCGCCCGACAGCGTGCCCGCGGACCTGCCCAGCGACAGATATCCCAAGCCCACGTTGCGCAGGAAATTGAGCCTTGCGTCTATCTCTTTCAGTATCTGGTCGGCAATGATCTTCTCGCTCTTGCCGAGCTCGAGCCGCGCGAAAAAGTCTATGAGTTTGACTATGGACATTTCGCACAGTTCCCAGATGTTCTTCCCTCCGACGTAGACGGAGAGCGCTTCGCGCTTCAATCTCTTACCGTGGCAGACGTCGCAGGGGACGTCTTTCATGTACCGCTCGATCTCCATCTTTACGTAATCGGAATTCGTTTCCCGATAGCGGCGGCGCAGATTGGTGATGACGCCCTCGAAATTGCGCGTGAACGACGCCTTGAAATTGGCGGAATCGAACTTGTATTCTATCTTGGTGCTGTCGCCGTACAGAATTATGTTCTGCACGCTCTCGGGAAGCTCTCTGAACGGAGTGCGCAGACTGAACCCGTACTTGCGGCTGAGAGAGTTGAGCGCCGAAGCGGAGATCTTGCTTGAATCCAGAAACCACCCCGTGACGTCGACCGCGCCTTCGGCAAGACTTTTGTCCCACTTGACGACTTTGTTGATGTCTATCTCCTGCGTAAAGCCCAATCCGCTGCACTTGGAACACGCTCCGTAGGGCGAGTTAAACGAAAACAGCCTCGGAGTAAGCTCTTCGATGCTGACGTCGCAGTCGGGGCAGGCATAACGCGTGGAATACAGGACCTTCGTCCCGTCCGTTTCCACTTCGACCAGCCCTTCGGCAAGTTTGAGCGCATTTTCCAGACTGTCGGTAAGTCTGCGGTTGATCCCTTCTTTGAGAACGAGTCTGTCCACGACGATGCCTATATCGTGCTTCTTCTTTTTGTCCAGATCGATCTGTTCGTCGAGTTCGCGGTCCTGCCCGTCGATCACGGCGCGCATATAACCGTTTTTGCGCAGCTGCTCGAGCTGTTTGCCGTACTCTCCCTTGCGCCCCCGTACGATTGGCGCGATCACCCTTACCTTCGCGCCTTCGGGACCCGCCAGCACTCTGTCCGCTATCTGGTCTACGGTCTGCTGATCGATCTTCTTGCCGCATACGGGACAATGCACTTCGCCCACTCTGGCATAGAGAAGACGGAGATAGTCGTATATCTCCGTGACGGTGCCGACCGTGGAGCGCGGGTTGTTGGACGTGGTCTTCTGATCGATCGAGATCGCGGGCGAAAGCCCGTCGATGTAATCCACGTCGGGCTTGTCCATCTGCCCCAGAAACTGCCTTGCATACGACGACAAACTTTCGATATATCTTCTCTGTCCTTCGGCAAAAATGGTGTCGAAAGCGAGCGACGACTTGCCCGAACCGCTGAGCCCCGTGAACACGACCAGCTTGTCGCGCGGTATAGAAACGTCTATGTTTTTCAGATTGTGGACCCTTGCCCCTTTTACGAAAATATTCTCTCTCATTGCTCAGTTGTCCTCCGATGCGCCGTTCAACGGCAAATATACCCCTCCGAAAGACTATTGTCAAGCGCTCGAAACTTATCCGCGCTTCTTTCTCCCCGATTCTTCTATGCGCTTTTTTATCGCGGCGACCTGTTCGCGGTAACGTATCGCCAATTCGAAATCCAGACTTGCCGCGGCGACCTTCATCGCGCTCTGCACGCGGTCGAGTTCCTTATAAAGCTCTTTTACGCTCTTTTTGTCGCCGTCGCCGTCTTCGGATATCTTCTTCGTTATCTCCAAAGTGTTCGTGACCGGTTTGACGATCGTCCTGGGGATTATGCCGTGTTCGTCGTTGTAGCGCTTCTGTTTCTCGCGCCTGCGGTCGGTCTCGTCGAGTGCGCGTCTCATCGATCCGGTGATCGTATCAGCATACATGACGACTTTTGCCTCGCTGTTACGCGCCGCCCTGCCTATCGTCTGTATCAGCGAAGTTTCGCTTCGCAAAAATCCTTCCTTGTCCGCGTCGAGTATAGCAACGAGCGTGACCTCGGGCAGATCCAGTCCTTCCCTGAGAAGATTGATGCCCACGAGTACGTCGAAGTCGCCTCTGCGCAGTCCGGCTATTATCTCTATACGGTCCAGAGTATCCACGTCCGAGTGCATATATTTTACGCGTACGTGTTGTTCTTTCAGATATTCGGTAAGACTTTCCGCCATCTTTTTCGTAAGCGTTGTGACCAGCACTCTGCCGCCCTTTTCGGTCTGAACGTGTATCTCGGACAGCAGATCGTCTATCTGCCCTTCCACGGGGCGCACCGTCACTTCGGGATCGAGCAGTCCCGTCGGTCTTATGAGCTGTTCCACCACCTGCCCCGCCTCTTTGAGTTCGTACGGCCCCGGCGTCGCGGAAACGCAGATCATCTGTCCGACCCTCGCGTCGAATTCTTCGAAACGCAGAGGTCTGTTGTCATACGCCGACGGCAGTCGGAATCCGTAATCCACGAGGTTGACTTTGCGCGAGAGATCGCCGTTGTACATCGCGCGCAGCTGCGGCAGAGTCATATGGCTCTCGTCCACGAAAAGAATAAAGTCTTTAGGGAAAAAGTCGAGCAGCGTATAAGGCGGCTGACCGGGACTGCGGCCGTCGAAATAGCGGGAGTAATTCTCTATACCGCTGCAATAGCCCATCTCGCGTATCATCTCTATGTCGTAACTGACGCGTTCTTTGAGCCTTTGCGCTTCGAGCAGTTTGCCGTCCTCCTCGAACTTCTTCACGCATTCGACCATATCCCTGCCGATCTTTTCCAGCGCGCGCTCCTTTTTTTCTTTTTCCACCACGTAATGGCTCGCGGGATAGAAATTGACGTGTTTGAGCTCGCTTATCGGCTTTGCGGTCAGCGGATCGAACTGAACTATCTTTTCGATCTCGTCGCCCCAGAACTCGACTCTCACCGCTACTTCCGAGCTGTCCACGGGGAACACTTCGACGACATCTCCCCTTACGCGGAAACTCGCTCGGTCGAACTCTATGTCGCTGCGCTTGTACTGTATCTCGATCAGTCTGTCTATCAACTCTTCTCTGTCGATCGTCATGCCGGGACGCAGCGATACCGCCATCGAGAAATATTCGAGCGGCGCGCCGAGTCCGTAAATACACGAAACGGAAGCGACGACAATGACGTCCCTGCTCTCGCACAGCGCTCCCGTGGCGGAGTGACGGAGCTTGTCTATCTCGTCGTTTATCGAAAGGTCCTTTTCGATATAAGTGTCGGTGCGCGGGATATACGCCTCGGGCTGATAATAATCGTAATAGGAAACAAAATATTCGACTCTGTTGTTCGGAAAAAATTCCCTGAATTCGTTGCAAAGCTGCGCGGCGAGGGTCTTGTTGTGAGCGATCACGAGAGCGGGACGATTGAGCTGTTTGATCACGTTCGCCATCGTGAACGTCTTGCCGCTGCCGGTAACGCCGAGCAACACCTGCGTACGCAGTCCGTCGCGCACGCCTTCGACGAGTTTCTCTATCGCCTGCGGCTGATCCCCGCACGGCTCGAATTTACTGTGCAGCTCGAACATGATTCAACCGAACAGCAACGTAAGCACCCTCACCAACGTGACCGAAAGTATTGCGCCGGCGACGGTCAGTACGATCTTGAATTTTATCGCGCGTCTTTCGCTCTCTATCTGACGGGCAAAAGCGTAGCCGTTCTGGTGCAGCGTAAAACAGAACACGCGCTCTCCCTTCTTCTCGGTGTCTATCAGTTCGAAATAATCCTCGAGGACCAGGGTTTTAAGACACGGCTCGAGATCTTCGCGGCGGAAGTCCTCCTTGAACGATATGTCGGTAAGGAGTTCCGTCGGAGTCATCAGGCACTTGCCCTCCGTCTTGACGGCCTTGGAATAGACCGCTTTCATTATGAGTTTCTCTTTTCTGCTGAGCACGGTTATCCTCCTAAGCGAGCGCGAAGTGCATTATCAGCGCGACTATCACTCCGCCGATGACGCCTCCGACGATCCCGCCTATCAAGCCGAACACGAGCGCGCTTTTCGAACTGCCCGCGATCTTTCTTATCTGTTTTCTGAATCCCGCATCCTTGTTGTCGAACACTACCACGGGTCTGCCGACGGCGTCCGCTTTCACCACGGTGGCGGCGTCGTCGCTTCTAAGACTGAGCGCCTTCAATTCGGCATTGAAAGCGCGTCCTTTGACGGTCACGGTACAACAGACGGAAGAACCGTCGTCGTATTTTTTCTCGGCGTATCCTCCGAATACGAGTTCCGTCATGGCGGCGGTGCGCTCGCTCTCCCCTCCCGCGGCGGCGTCGAGGTCCTCGCGGTCGAAGACCCCGTATTTGCCTTCCTTCACGTTGTCGCAAAGGTACGAAAGCAGTCTGAGCGCGCCGTCGGTCATTTATCTCTCCACGCGGATGACGTTTCTCACGCCGATCACGTTGCCGAGTCTGCCTATCTCTTCGATCGCTTTCTGCATATCGAATTCGCGCGTCTTGTGGGTGACGAACACTACGGGGATTATCTCCTTGCTGTCCGCCTGCCGCATCTGGCTTATCGACACCCTGTGCTTTTTGAACACGGCGGCGATATCGGCGATGACGCCGACCACGTCGTGTACGTCAAGTCTGATGTAATATTCGCTCTCGTAGTCGTACTCTATGTCCGATTCGGTCATGCTTACGTTCATCTCCGAGTAGCGGGCGTGCTTCTCCTGTCTGGCGCAGAAGACTATGTCGCTGACGATCGCGCTTCCGGTCGGCAGAGCTCCCGCTCCCCTTCCGTACAGCATGATATCGCCCACGTTGTCGCCGACGAGGAACACCGCATTGAACGAATCGTTCACGTTGGCGAGCGGATGATCCTTGGAAAGGAACACGGGCGTGACCCTCGCCTCGATCTTTTCGCCGCGGCGCTTGGCGATCGCGAGAAGCTTGATGACGAAGCCGAGTTCGCGCGCCACGGCTATATCCGTCTTCGTGATGTTAGTGATCCCCTCTCTGGATATGAGTTCTACAGGAAGACGCTTGTTGAACGCAAGCGAAGAGAGAATGGACAGCTTATAGCTGGAATCGTATCCCTCTACGTCCGCGACCGGATTTGCCTCGGCGTAACCGAGCGCCTGAGCGTCTTTGAGCACTTCGGCGTAATCCGCCCCCTCCTGCGTCATCTTGGAGAGGATGTAATTGGTCGTGCCGTTGATGATAGCCTTTATCTCCATTATGGAATTGGCCTGCATCGCCTGGGTCATGACGCGTATGATCGGCATTCCGCCGCCCGTGGTAGCCTCGTAATAAAGCCCCGCGCCCGTTTTGGCGGCAGCCTGTTCGAGTTCCACCCAGCTTTTAGCAAACATCTCCTTGTTGGAAGTGACGATGCTCTTGCCCGCTTCGAGCGCCTTGATCAGGAACGTGCGCGCAGGTTCGAGTCCGCCCATGCACTCCACGACGATATCCACGTCGGGATTGTCGCATATGTCGTCGATGCTGTCCGCGCATATGCTCGTATCCAGTCCGTATTTGAGCACCTTATCCTTGAATTTGTCGAGCACGGCGACGACCGTCAGGTCGACTCCGTATTCGTCGGCTATCTGCTTTTTCTTCTCGAGCAGTATTTCGAGCGTACCGCCTCCTACCACTCCGAGTCCGAGTATTGCGACTCCTGCTTTTTTCATATATTTCTCCTTCGTGCCGTCAGGCAAAATCATTTCATTGCGTCGGCGTGCTTGTCCGCGTCGGTTTTTTCGTGCCCGTGTCGGTTTTCCGCGCCGTATCTCTTTTTGTTGCCGACCGTGCCGGCGTTGACGTCATACAGTATCTTCAACCCTTTCAGGGTCAGCGATCTGTCCACTATATCCAATATCTTTTCTCCGCCCGTCTGTACCAGCTGGCTCAGACCTCCTGTCGCGACGACTTTCGCATTCGCAAGTCCGCTCTCGCCGCGGAGTTTTTCTATTATGTATTTGACCAATCCCGTAAAGCCGTAAATGATGCCCGCCTGCAGATTGGATTCCGTAGTCCTTCCGACTATGGTTTCGGGACGCGTAAGTTCCACATTGGTCAGTCTCGCGGTGTTGTTGACGAGAGATTCCATAGCGGATTTTATACCTGGAGCGATGCACCCTCCGAGGAATTCGCCTCTTTCCGATATGAGATTGAACGTAGTCGCGGTCCCGAAGTCCACGACTATGCACGGTCCTCCGTACAGCTTGTAAGCCGCAACGCTGTTGACGATCCTGTCCGCGCCGACTTCCTGAGGATTGGTGTATTTAACGTCAAGTCCCGTCTTGATCCCCATACCCACGCTGATGGGTCGTATGCCGATATAGTATTCGCAGGCGTGTTCTATCGTGTAATTTACCGACGGGCACACGCTGGACATGATCACGCCGTCTATGTCGGCGAAGGTGATGTTCTTGCCCGCAAAGAGCGAACTCATCACCGCGCCGAATTCGTCGCTGGTACGCTCGACCTTGACGGACATACGCCACGACTGCACCAGCTTGCCGCCGTTGTACACGCCCATTTTGATATTCGTATTCCCGACGTCAATCACCAGAAGCATCGGATCGTCCCTCCCGCGCCGTCACCGCATATACCACGGGAGGCGTAAGCAGCGTAAACGCTATTATCTCTATCACGAAATTAATCGATATCATGCCCATCATGAATTCGGGCGTTATCGCGCTGTCCCCAACGGTCTTGCCGCCGTAGAGCAGCCATATCATGCCCAGCACGGTCGCGGTATTCGTCACCACTCCCACGGCGGACGCAAAAGCGTCTATCGCAAGCTTCGCCGCTTTACCGGGCTGGTTTTTGTCGGGTCGTCCTTTTGCGCCGGCGATCGCCAGACACAACCGTTGCACCGCTCTCGCCGCGACGGGCGCGAGTATCCTCGGCAGTATCGACACGAGCGGGTTGCGGAACAGCGGCGCGGTAGGATTGCCCGCTCCCGTAGTAAACGCGCCTATCAGCGATACGAGTCCCATAAACAGTCCTCCCGCCGCGGCCGTTTTGAAATCCTGAGTCAGAGCCAGCACCAATACCGGCAGCAACGTCAGAGCTATCGTCGCGCTTCCGAAACTGATCGGCATCAGACCGAACAATATGATGAGCGCAAGACCGACAGCGGTCACCGCTATTCTTTTCGATCTCTTCATATAACCTCGCTTGGGCTTGCACGGCAATACCCATCAAGACCGGATTTTGATTTTTACGTACGGCGCCCGAGGCTGCCGCCGTTTTTGATATTGTATCAAAATTTTGTTCAACTTTCAACCGATTAAGCCCCGATATCGCAGATTTGACAATATTTGCGCGATCGGTCGCGCGAAAATAACGCGAATATTCGCGCGAAAAGCATTAAAATCGATACCGAAACGCATACCCGATCTTTTCGAGCGCATATCCGCTTTTTCGGCGGATATCGCGGGCTCTGCCGTTTCCATGCCGTTCGCGCGCTTTTACCGAATCGGGACGCGGCGGCGGATCGCCGTATCCCGCGAACCGTTGCGGCAGAGCCCCTGCGCTCTGTCCTTTCAACTTTTTTTTCGTGCGGGTGTGCGTTATACGTTCATTATCGTCACGAAATACGCCAACACGGCGCAATAGAGGGCCGCTGCCGAAGCGACGGCGGCGACGATCCTCGCCAACGCGTCTTTGAAACATAAAACCGCGGCGGCGATCCTCAGCGCAGCCGCCGTTATCGCGAAAACGAGCGCCGCCTCGAGCGAATGCAGAGAGAAAAAAGTAAAGCTCCACAGAGCCCCCGCCACGCCCGACGCGATCACGGCGACCGATCGCGAGGTCTTCTTCCCTACTATCGCCCTGCACAGCACGACGACGTCGCAGGTATAGCAGACCGCCCAAAGCGCCGTCATGGCTCCCGAAGAAAGAGCGAAAGAGGGGAGTTCCAACCCCAAATACCAATCTCCTATGCGTACGGGAGCGGCGGAAGCCGCCGCATAGACCAAAACGATAGCGAGCGCGGCGGCGGACGCCCACAGCGTCTTTATAGCCTTCATACAACAACTTATTCCGACCGCGACGTTTTATGCCCGGACGGTCACCTTATCTTCCGCAAAGGCGGCGGCGTCCGACCCGCGATGCCGATCCGTTGTTTTTGTCATACGACAGGTATCCCGCAAGGCGTAAAAAATCCCGACCGAAGTCGGGATATCACGTACCGTTTGTCACTCTGCGGACGCACCGTCCGCGCCGTCCCGCGCCGCCGCGTCGTATCTTTTTCGGTAAGCGCGGAAGTTGAATACCTCCCACACGGTGTCGACCACTCCGACGGGCAGAACAGCACAAAGGCAGAAATTCCAATACATATCCGGATAAACCGCCACAAAAGTCACCCACGCTATGAACATCGCGGGCGTCACGATCATCTTCCAGATCCTGTAAGGAAGAGGCTTCGGCGACAGATCCAGCCACCATGTGAGGAAATTGTATTTTTTCATATCTCTATGATAGCACCGCGGCAAAGCTTTGTCAACGCCGCCGAGCCCATGATCCCTCCGTCGGCGGTCGCGGCCCCCCGACGCGCGAAAAAGCGGCAAAGCCTTTGCGCCTTGCCGCCGTCGGGCGTATACGCCTTTGCGGTATGTATTACTTGCAGCCGCAGTCGTTGCAGCCGCCGCAGCCGCAGCAGCTGAGCGCTACGAGTATCGGGATTATGTTGCAGCCGCCGCAGCCGCAAGAGCTCTTGCATCCTCCGCAGCACAGCATGAGCAGGATAATCCACAGGCAGTCGTTGCCACCGCCGAACCCGCATTCGTTAAAATTGTTCATATCTGAGACCTCCCGTATGATTGAGCGGCTTGACCGCTCTTACTAATTCACAATACGCATTTCCGCCGCAAAGTGTTACTTCCCGCCAAACGTTTGACAATCACTATCAAACTGCCTATAATCATTAATGCACAAAACGGCGCGCGTGCGCGCTTTTACGGAGCGAATTTATGGCACAGCTTACTATGGACAAACTCGTGGCTCTCTGCAAAAGCAGGGGCTTTATCTTCCCCGGGAGCGAGATCTACGGCGGTCTCGCGAATACGTGGGACTACGGTCCGCTCGGCGTGGAGTTGAAAAACAACGTCAAACGCGCGTGGTGGAAAAAATTCGTACAGGAAAATCCGCTCAATACGGGCGTGGACTGCGCGATACTTATGAATCCCAACGTATGGGTCGCAAGCGGACATGTCGGAGGATTTTCCGATCCTCTTATGGACTGCAAGAGCTGCAAATCGCGTCATCGCGCCGACGATCTGATCGAAGATTATATGCGCCGCAAAGGCATCGAAGAGAGCATCGCGGGATGGGATAACGCGCAGATGGAAAAGTACATCGCCGATCACAAGATCCCTTGCCCCGTATGCGGCAAGAGCGATTTCACGGGAGTGAGGCAGTTCAACCTTATGTTCAAGACGTTCCAGGGCGTGACCGAGGACACTGTCAGCACGCTGTATCTCCGCCCCGAGACCGCGCAGGGCATATTCGTCAACTTCCTCAACGTGCAGCGCAC
>DVKK01000041.1 GCA_018716085.1 Candidatus Ornithoclostridium excrementipullorum
CCGTTACTATAACGGATTCCGACCGTGTGACGCGCTCACCGTTAGTCCCCCTTACTTATATCTTTTCCCTGATTCGCGCTATTCCGTCCTCGCGTTGCTCGTCCTTACGACTCCCCTTATCTCCACCAGTCAAAACCTAAAACGAACCACAGTCAAGTGAAAGTAGTTTTAGGTTTTTTCTTTTCTCATTTCATCGTATTCTTTTCAAAGTGTCAAGAAAACGCTGCCCCGCAAAAGTCAACTATTCTTATAAAATCGGATCGTCGGGCTGTTTCGAAATGCGGTTTCGCGCATTTGCCGCGTATTCTCGCGTAGGATCCAAACGCCGCGCTTCAACGGCGTCAGCGTGCGGATGCCCGCGGCGATCTCATTGCATTATCAATTAAAAGCGTAAAAAAACGCGCGGCTTTGCCTGACGGCAAAACCGCGCGATCGGCGCGACCGTTCGTCCCGCATATACGGCGGAACGGTCGGTCAAAAACGCAGTCCGATCCTCAGCATATCGGAAGCTCTGCCCCGCACGTCTTTCGTGCGAAGGTCTATTCTTCGTCCGAAGCGCTCTCGGTATTTTTGCCCGAAGGCGGTTTTTTGACTATCCCTATCACGACGAGCAAAGCTATCACCGCCGAACATATCTCGCTGACATACGGTACGTCCGCGCCCAACTGTCCCGCAACGAGCGCTATCGCGCTTGCCGCGGACATCCAGAACTCGTAAGACCGCAGTTTTTCTTTCAGACTCTCTTTCATCGTTCACCCCCAAGCCGTGCGTCAGGCGGCTTCTTTGCCGTCGTCGGATGACGGCGTCTGTTTGTGCGTACAGTCGCGTTTCGCCGTTTGGACGCGCGGCTGTTCGGTGCAGACCGCCTCTTTGATCTCGACGATATCGGAGCGGATACCGTCCAGTTCGCCGAGAGCGGCTGCCAGGGAATCGACCGTCTGCTGATACTTGTTTTCACGTCTGCGGCTGTCTTTGAGTTCGTAGACCAGCAGCAGGCAGAACAGTACCGCCCACGCCCCGTTGGCGACGATCGATTCGAAAGCGGTTTCCCACATATTTCCTCCTTAACCTCTGTTCTGTCGGTTGTAGAATTCCGACACGAGGTCGTTGTAATTGTAACCGAGATAATTGCGCAGATAGCTGTTGTTGCGGATCATTTCGAGAGCGGTATCCGGATCGAACTGCGTATAGAAATCAAGCGCGAGAGAAAGTCTTTCGGCGTAATTTTCTTTCTTATCCCCCGAATAGCCGTACTGTTTTTCGTACGCTTCTCTCTCGTGCTGAGCTTCGATCGCGTCGTGTATCTCCTGCTTTATCAGCTCCTGTCTGTTCTCCTTATAATCCTCTGTCTGCTGTTTTACCTTGTTGTTGTATTCGGTCACTTTGTTGTTGAAACTGTCGCGGCTCGCGATCAGATCCGCCAACTCCTCGGCCACCTTTGCGGCGTACTGCGCGTCGGAAGCGGCGAGAGCGGCGTTGAGTTCTTCGCCGAGCGCGGCTATCTCGTCGTCTATGCCCGCGGCTTTGCTCGCGTATTCGCTCTCCGCGAGAGCGGAAGCCGCCGCTGCGCCGTCCTCGGCTTTACGTTCGGAAAGAGCGCGTATGGACGAACGGGATATCCCCTGTTCGAGCATACCGTTTTCTATATTCTTTTTCTCGCTCTCCAGCTCCGCGCCTATGTCGCTCTTTTTCTGCTCGAGATCGCTCTCCGCCTCTTTTTTCTCGGTTTCGAGCTTCGTCTTTTGAGCGTCGCTTTTCGCTTTGAGCTGCTGTTTTTCGCCCTCGGCAAGCGGCAGATAGGCGCTTTCCGCCCTGCGCTGCAACTCATCGTCGGTCGTTTCGTCATATGCCTTGAACGAATATCCCGGTTCTTCGGGCAGGATGTCCTTTATGCTCTCTCCCTCTTTTTCACGCTCCTGCTGCGCGAATTCGATATGCATCTCGCGCAGTATCTCGTTGAGTTCCTCCTCGGTCTGCGCGTTTCTGAAACGTGCGAGCCGCTTTTCGGCGTCCTCGCTGTACGTATTTGCCATATTTCCTCCTTGCCGCCATCATGCGGCGTTATCCAGCGCTCCGCCGTGTATCGTGACGAACAGTCTTGCGGCGGATATGCTGCCGGCGGCGGCGAGCCTGAAAACGTATCTGCCGCCGCTCAGTCCCGAAAAAGTCTTGACTGCTATCACCGCGTTGCACGTATAGGTTTCGTGCGCTTGTTCCGTCCCCGCGGCGGTAACGGTCATGACCGCCGATACGGGATCGCCGGTCAGCGACGACAACTCCGCCTGTAACGCGGTCGCGCCCGAAAAGCCCACCGTAAACTCTTCCCCTTCCGTCATATCCGTCAGAGCGTAGCTCGAACAGACCCGTATGTTCCTCTCCGCCCTTTCTGCGGTATCGAGCGCGCGCCGTGCAAGCGTCTGTGCGTCCGTCGTCTTGATAAGTCCCATCTCTCCTCCCGCGAAATTAAACCCTTTGCCGTATCGGTTTTGTCGCCGAAGCTGCCTGTCCGAGCGTTACGGCGGCAAGCGCATGAGCGACTCGGCGTGCGGTATTTCGCATTATTTTCTATTTTTATCGATTTGTTTCTGTTATTATCGACAACTTACAGCATATCCCCGCGTACGGTATCCACGGTAAACACGGGCGGTCGGACTCTCACTCGGGGCGCCCGGCTCATGATATAAAAGCCGAATTCGTACCCCGACCTGTTTATCCTTGCCACTCCGCGCGAAGGTGTGACGAGATGCTCGGTCGTCACACCGTCCGCGATCACCCCCAGTACCGTCGGAGCGCTGACCCTGCACTCGGCGGAAACGATGAGCTTCTTGTCACACGGAGCGCCGAAGTCTATCCCGCTCACGCCCCAATAGCGCAGAGCGGACGTATATACCGGCGCGTCGCCGTCGCAGGCTTGAAGAACTTCGCCGCTGTCCTTGCTCCTCGCTATCAGCTTGTTGTCCGCGCTCCCCCTCAGCACGGTCAGCGATCTTACCCTGACGCCGCGGTAGACGTCGATATTTCCGCTGTCCAGATCGAGAGCGAATATCGCGTTGCCTTCTTCGCCGTGAGCGTCGTGTCCGAACACGCTCTCCCCTTCGTCTGTGAACGTCGCGCAATAGACGTTGCGCCAGCATACCGCGGACACGTCTTTTGCCCCCGACAGCAGTTTGTCCGCACGGTCGGTCATCTTGTAGACGGTATATCCGTCCGTAGCGTAGATCCCGTCGATCGCGGAAAAAACTATCGCGTCGGCGCAGTTCACGATGCTTCCTCCGAATATCCTGCCGCAGTCGCACGACAGTCTTTTGAGCGTGAACTCGGTCTGGTCGGCGTATCCCGACAAGCGGTACACGCCGTACTCGCAAAACACGTACGCGTAATCTCCCATGGCTATCACGCGCAGCACCTTTCCCGCGGCGCCGTCGGTATAGATATAGCCCCCTTCGTCTAACGATACGTTCCAGTTATAGGGATCGAACGTGTCCGAAAACCATACGCACGGTCTGTCGCTGTCCACGACGGCGAACACTCGCTCGTTGTAGGTGCATACGTCCCTTATCGGAAGAGCGTCGGCGACGAACGTGCCTCCCGTTCCGCTCATGACGAACACCCCGTACGCTATCCCTGCGAACAGCATGAGATCGTCGCCGTCGTGCAGATAATGCACCGCGTTGGTGTGCTTGCCGATAGAGCCCTCGCAGGTCTGCCACTGAGCGTCGGCGTCGTCGAGGACTATGTATTTGAGCGAAGTGGCGTCCGACACGAACAGACAGTCGCGCGGCACTCCGTCGAACGTCAGTTTTCCCGCGAACATAGTATCTCTGAGCGCAAGGGTCTCCAACGCCGGCAGCTTTGCCGAAGTCCCGTCCGCAAAAGTCCGGACGAACGGTTCGAAGCCCGCTCCCTGCGTGAGTTCGCCGTCGGAAAAAGCGAAGTTGAACGTCTCTTCGCACCAATCGCGCGGCAGCGACGACGATCTTTTCTTTACGTCGTACCCGGCGAACGAAGACAGCCTGTATTTTTTTCGTTTCGGCGAATCCACGGAGTACCGCTTCTCGTAAAACATCACTCCCATCTCCTTTTCGGCAGCCTTATCTCGCGGCTGCGGCGCACGACGGTGCGCATATCTTCGCGGAATCTTTCGGCAAAGCCCTCCGACTGTTCGAACATACCCTGTATCGCGCAGTATTCCGCAAGCGCGCCCAAAGCCAAAGTTTTCGCTCCGACGGCGGCGTCGAGATCGCACTCGTCGTTCAGTTCGGCGCGAGGCGGCAGATATTCGTATTCCGCTTCGAGCGTTCCGTCCGCATTCGTTTCGCATCGGCGCGCTCTCTGCCTGAAAGCCACTTCCGCTCCGTCCTTGAACACCTTTTTGATCTTGGTCGCACGCTTGGGCAGCGCGGATATTTCGAATCCTCCGTCCGTCGCGACGACCTTGGACCTCGCGGTCAAAGGCGCGTACTCCGCCGCGATCTCGGCAAGCGCGAGATTGGCGCAATCCACAAGTCTGCGCGTTAGCGTATCCTCTTCCGCCACGTCGGGCGGAGCGCTCTCCTCGCCGAGATAGATCCTTGCGGCGGCTACGGCTTCGTAAAGTTTCATGTACACCTCCCGTCGGCAAGGCGCGCCGACCGTTTCACAGTATCTCTCCCAACGCCTTTTCCGCCTCCGACTTCGCGCGGGAGAGCGCCGCGCGCTCGGCGCGGGCGTTCTCCGCCTCTATCTCTTCGGCGAGCCTTTCCATCCTCTCCACCCGGGTCTTGCGCAGATACGTTACCGTCCTGCGGTCGAGCCTCGGATAGGGGATAACGATCGGAACGCTGCTCCGAGGGTCTCCCGTATAGACTTCGAAGCGGTGTTTTCCTTTATCGTAATAGATTTTGTAGTCGGGATCCACGCTCCTGACAGCGTCCGCGATCGCGAAGAGATCGTCAGTGATCCTTATCGGCGCGCCTTTTTTCATCAGCTCGTGACCCCCGAGTATTTGAACTGCGCCATGGGTCTGTCGCAGATGAGATCGGCGTACTTGACCAGCGTGGCGGTATAAGTCGCGCTGCCGGCGTTCTGCCTGATGATCTTGCCGTTGTCGCCCTCGAGCCATCTCCAATCGCACAGCTGATGGAGCTTGAAGTCCTTGCTGTTGAGGAAATACATCTCTCCGTCGTCAATGAACCTGTCCGCCACCACGGGGATACCGTTGAAGGACAAAGCCTTGAAACCTCCGTCGAGATTCATATAATCGACGTTGGTCCGCTGCAATGCGCAGGCGTCGAGATACGCTCTTCTGGAATCGTACGAGCACAGTATGATGTCCGTGACCGAGCCCGTGTATTCGTCGATCGTATCGATGGCGAGCTGCATCTTTTCGGTATCGAGAGCTCCGACTCTGGGCTCTGTGAGCGCCTGAAGATACTTTTTGCCCGTTCTGGACACTCCGTAGATATCGTTGTCGGAGAATATCGCTCCGAGTCCCGTTATCTCGTTGTCCTTGGATCCCTGGACCGTGAACGTGACCGTTTTACCCGTGGTGATCGCGCAGCCCGAGCCGCTGACCGTGACCGTCTTGGATCCGCGGTCGATCGAAGTTATCCTCACGCCCGTAACCGCGCTCACCGCAGCCCCGTCATCGTCGTACCCGTCGATCACCATGCCCTCGACGAGGCGTTTGACGCTGTCCACGACAAATATGTTGTTCGCGCTGCCGTTGGTAGTCGCGGTAGCTATCACGCCGCTGCCGTCGCCGTAAAGCATACGCCCGAGGTTGAATTTGGAAGCCTGCAAAAGTCCTTCCATTTCGGCGTCGAGCAGATTGACGAACGCGCCCGCGCTGGACTGCGAAGCCCTTATCGCCTTGTCGGACAGTTCTATCGTTCCGTACAGGTTTTTGAGTTCCAGCTTGAAGCGCTCGTAATTGTTGGGCGCCGCCGCGGGCAGAGAGCCCGTTTCGGTACCCGCGCCGACGCCGCCGTTCACGCCGTAAGGCACGAGTTTGATTATCTCCTTGCCCCACACGTCCGAGCTCGTCTGCTTTATCATCGTATAAAAGGGGTTGACGCCCACGTTGAGCTGATTCGCGACAACGCCCAGATACACCGATTTGAGAGCCTTTTCGGCTGTTTCGAGTGTTACCATTTGTTAAATCCTCCCGTTTTCGAGCATTCCTTTGACCAAAGCCCCCGCCTCGGATATGCTCGAAGGTCTTTTAGGCGGGACTATATTCATACGCCCTCTGTCGGCAATAGTCGCGGGCGGTCTGTTGTTCGCGAGCTCGGAGAGCAAGCCGCGTATTATCCTCTCCCGCAGTCCGCGGTCCGAAAGCACCCGCCTTTCGACGAGTTCGGCGTCCGAAAAAACGTCTTCCGCCTCATCTCTCCCGACCGCGCCGTCGGAACGCGTTCGCGCGTCTCCTTCGCGGGATGTCTTTGCTGCGTGGTTTCCTTCGCCCCCGTCGGGCGGCGCCGCGTATCCGCTTTGCTCCGACGTCGCCGGTTCGCCGCCGCCTGCGGCTCCCTGCGTCTCCGTTCCGGCCGTACCGGAGCCGGCTTGTGCCCTTTCGAGAGCTTCGAGCTTCCTTTCGAGTTCCGCGCTGCGCTGACACTTTCTCGTAAATGCGCTCTGAAGGCTGTCGTACGCCTTTTCCAATTCGCCTGCCGACGCGAATTTACCGCAAAAGACCCTCTCGCCGTTCTCTCCGCCGATCTGCGGGGCGGCAGGGGTTTGTTTCTGCGAATCTTCCATATTTCTCTCCATCGAATTATCCGTGTCCGTGTTCGTTATCCGCTATCAACGGTCGGGACCGTCCGAACCGTCGCCCTGCGGCGTACGCGCCGAGTTCTCGGCTCCGCTTATCATGATCTCGGCAAGCTTGTGCTGTTTTATATGCTCGTCCATAAGCGCGAACAGACGCTTGTCCGAGTATATCCTGTCTTCGAGCAACGCCTTTACGTGTTCGGCGACGTGCAGTTCGTGGTCGTCGTATTCGCAGACTTTTATCTCCTCTTTGCCGAGAACGAGATTTTCTCTCATGGCGCGCTTGCGCTGACACTCGTCCGTGTCGCGTCCGCTCTCCCAATTTCCCATTCCGAGCATTTCGAGTATCCTGACCTTTGAACGCACGTCTATCACGCCGTTTTCGTTGGACAGCACTCCCATCCGTATCAATTCGAGGACCATGTTCCTGCGGTTTGCCAACGTATCGTTGAGCTCGTTCTCGCAATCGAACACGAGATCGTCGCTCTGCAGATCGGACGAATTGAAATAGGTCAGCTCGGGCTCTCCGTTTTCTCCTGCAAGCCGCTTGAAACGCGTGCCGTCGGAGAACTGCCTGTAAAGCCGCACTATCTTGGCGCAGACATCCTTTACGCACAATCTGATCGAGTCGGACGTGATGGCGAGTCTCGCGTCGTCCTGTTCGACCAGCAGAGAAATGGCTGTGCCCGACATCGAACCGTACGTCTGCGAATATTTGCTCAATTCGCTTACGCCGCTTATCGTGATGAATTCCGACAGCAGCCGCTCCTCTTCGTAACGGAAATCCGCTGGAACGCTGCCCGCGTCCATGAATCTCGGAGCGTTGGCGCCCTGTCTGTATATCAGCACTTTTCCCGGTTGCAGCCCCTCTTCTTCGAGGTTGTCGGTATCGACCGAGCCGTCCTCGACGGTAAGCACTCCCATCGCGATCCTGTTCATGAACTCGTGCTTGCGGTTTTTGACCGCGTTGTAGCTGCGCTGCAACGGTATCAGACGCTCGACCACGCTTGTCCCGAAAAAGCTGCCCACTTTTTCCAGACATTTCATCTGCGAAAAAGGGAAGCCCCTCCCGTTCGACTCTTCGGTCACGAACGGCAGAGCGCCGTAATACAGCAATTTGCCTCCCGCGACTATAGCGAGTTCGCCGTCCGGTCTTTCGGAAGTCGGCAGAGTATAGCGCTCGATCACCACGCAATGATCGGGAACGGCGGACGACACGGTCCCTATCGAACCGCCGAATCCGACCGCTCCTCCGTCCAGCGAAAACACGTCCACCTCTCCGCCTTCCACGTCCGCGCCCCAGACGTCTTTGATCTCCGACACGGAATAAGCCTTGGCGTGGATGAGAGAGCGGTTGTCGGACAGAGCAGAACATACGTCGTCGGGAAATATCTCGAACGGCGGCACGACGGTTATCCTCGCCTCCCCGGTCCTTATCTCGCGGCCGTCCGCGTCCTCGCCGAGCTTCTCTCCGAGCGATGAATCCCATACCGTTTTGAAAAAGCAACAGCCGGTGACTTCGCTCCAACCCACCGCTTTGTTGATGAGCTGAGGCATCTTGTTCTGCTCCGTGACCGCCTTGATGAGCGCCGTGGACAGCTTTGCGGCGCCGGTATCGGCGTCGTCCGTACTGAACGGCATGACCGTAACGCCGACTTTGGTACGCGAGAGTTTGGACTGCCTCGTCTCCACGATAGACGCGATATGGTTGTAGACCTCGCGCTCCTGCCACCAATACTGTCTGCCGCCGTCCGCGATCTCTCCGCCGGGCAGGATCTCGCAATACTGATTGCCGTCCACGAAATTCATGTTGAGCCGCCACTGCAATTCGAGCGGCCGTCTTGCCTCGCGTCGGCGCTCGTAATCTTCGGTCACGGATTTTACGATATCTTCCTCGAACTGCGTCACGCTCTCCTCCCCCTCGCCTTGCGCCCGTCCGAGCCGCTTTCCGCAACGCGGTCTTTCGTCTTTCCGTCGGGGCGCGTTTCGTCGGCAAGCGCCGCGGCTATCGCGAGCGCGCACTCGCCGCACAGTCCGATCGAAAATCTCTTGCTGCCCGACAGCGAAAAAGAATATTCCGCGATATTGCCGCATCCCGGCATGTCGCAGGCGGTCTTTGTCACGATCTTTTCTTTTTTCATATCTCCTCCTCGGATGATTTTTTCTCTCCGGCAAGCTGCCTGAGAAGTTTTTCTTTCAGTTCGGAGAGCTGCTCGTCGGTGTATCCCCTCAGCTCGCGAGCTTTGCCCTCGCGCTCGATCACCGCCTTTATCGCGGCGGTGTCGGGCGGTACGTATTTGACCGAAACGCGGCGTTTGGTCACGTTGTCGTTTTCGTCGTACTCCTCCACGCTCTCTTCCACGTAATAGCCGAGCGCCTTTTTCAGCAATACGCCGTCTATGTCCTCTTCCGACGCGTCGCCGAGAACGGTCCTTTTAGCTTTTTTCGCCACTTGGTCACACCCCCGTTTTTCCTGCCCGTGCGGATAAAATGCCGTTTTTGCGGGCGCGTAGCAATCTCTGTTTGTCCTTTTGAACGATCGTCTGCTCCGCTTTCGGCAGTTTCGCCGCCTGCGGTCTTGTCATCAGATAGTAGCGCAGCGCGTCGAGCGCGTGGTCGTCTTTTTTGATCGGCACGTCGCCCTTGCCCCACCAATACGATTTGATCTCCCGTATCAGATTTACACAGCAGGAAAATATTTTCAGTCTGCCTTCCGCCAGATACTCTTTGACCCGCGCTATACCTCCGAAAAGCTCCTTATTCACCCTCGCGTCCACCGCGATCCCCTTCTCGAAAAACAGTTCCGACACGCTTTTGGCTCCCGACAGCGTGCGCTGGTTGGCGGCGCTGTCTATAAGCGCCTCCAATCTGCCGTCGCGCCGTCTTTTCCATCCCAGTTTGTCGGCAAGCTCGCAGATCTTTTCCGAATGATAGCCTATCTCCCTGCCCGCCTCGTACCACTCCGCGACGACGTAGACCGTCCCGTCGTAATCCACCGCGAAGAACAGACAAGCGAGAGGATTGCGAAGCCCGGGGTCTATGCTGATATTGTCCTGCCACTCGGGCGGCACGTCGAACGGTTCCGTCACGTGAACGGAAGCGTCGAATTCGCGATAGACCGCGCCCTCCGCCTCGGAAAACTTTCCGTATCTGCGCGAAGCGAGCGTCTGCTCGTCCATCGAAGCGCTCAGAGCCGCCACCTCCCCCGCGTCGAGATAGGGATTGTCCGCCCATTCCATATGCTCGTGCCATACCTCGGGATCGGAAGGAGCGTTGAGATATATCTCGTCGTAGACCCAAGTAAGTCCTTTGAGCGGGGTCATCGTCCCCCATATCTCTCCCTTTCTGTCCAATACTCGCATACGGCACTCGCAATAGACGTCGTACGGGGGTTCCTCGTCGAACCATACGAAGTCGAGAGACGCGCCCTGAAACTTTTCTCTGCCCTGGTCGCAGCTCTTGAACGATATCCTCGACGTACCGCCGAACACGTTTTTTACGGATATGTAATCGATTATCCCCAGTTCGGGGCTTTCGCGGCGCCCCGACGACATGACGATCTCGTCTATCCAATCGGGATCGAGATAGTGCAGGATCTTGGCTTGCGCGACGTCGCGCTGTACCTCGTAGGACAGCGACACGACCCAACCGCTCACATTCTCGCGGTTGCGGCGATACGGATGTATCCCCCTTGCCCACCAGACCGCCTCGACGGCGCCGCACTCCGTCTTACCGCTGCGGTTGCCTCCGAAGACCCATCTGTTACGCTTTTGGCAACGGTGAAAAGCGAGCTGCTTTTCGTGTATTTTATCTCCCGTATTATATCTGGTCAGCGCCGAATTGCGGTACCTTCTGCGCTGTTCGCTCTCGACGTCGAGTATCTTCGCCATCAGTTCGAGCTCGTCGGATATTCTTTTCCGCATCTCACACCTTTTGCATTGCCTCGTCAGTCTTTTTCGCCCTTTTTCGGGATATTTTTCCCATATACGGTTTTTTTGGCATTGCGTTTTACTCCGGATAGTGTATAATAGAATTGACTATACGGAGTTTATATGAAGAAAACCATTGTTGTAATGCTTCTTACCGCGATCCTTACCGCCTGCCTGATAGGAGGCTTGGGAGCCGTATCCGCCGAAACGCAGCTGTACGTCGCAGTTTCCGACCTCGACGTCTACGTTTCGAGGAACGGCAGTTACGTAAAAGCGTTCCAGATACCCAAGACCTATTACTTCACTTCGTCGGGCGCCGCGGAAGGCGGCTATATGCGGATAACTTACGGCTCCGCCGAAGGAGACGACCTCTACGTGCGCAGCTCGGACGTCGCGGCTTCCGCGCAGACCTCCGACGACGATCTTTCCGCCGATCCGAATAACGGCGCGTATGTAGCCGACGGACTGACAATACCTACTGACGGGATAACTCAGCTGAAAGTCATTTTCCTCGGCAATAATCAATTTCAGGATCTAAACTTCACTTCTTTTTCAGTCAATCGCATCTATGGTATTTATACCGGCACAGGTGAAAACGGAGATATATCCGGGACATATATATATGTGGATTTCACATATACGTATGGCAGCAACACCATACCTGAAAGCGCTCTTATCGCCGTAGCTGCCACCAACCGCCCCACTCTGACGATCAACACCGTGACTCCGCACCCCAATTCGGTGATCGAGGACGATCCGAGCGACCCCGTCATCGACAACCCCGACGGCGACGCGACGGTACCCGACGACAACAACGTCACGCGAAATATAATGATCGCGCTCATATGCGTGCTGTGCGTGGTAGTCATCTTTCTGATATTCCGTCCCACGAAAAACAAAAAGGATCGCTACGAGCTGTCGGACGACGACAGAACAGAGCGATGATCCGTGACCGAGCTCTCGCAAGGGAGCTTTTTTTACGCCTCGGCGCGTTGCCGCACTTACCTTTTGCGACGATTTCCGACAAGATAAAATATCGAACGATATAATATTTTGTCTGCCGATATATCCCGATGAAAACCGATACGGTGCAAGCGGGCTCGACGATTTTTTACGGACAGAGGCGCAGTTCGTACTATATCTCAGTCTATCGAATACATTCGACCGAATACGACGGCTATACGCTTCGCTCGATCGGATACGGAATGACTTTTCGGTATCCCTCACATGACAGATCCGTTGCCGGAACGCGTAAGCATTTCCGACGCATCCCGACCGCTATCGTCAGACGACGGCATACGGAACGGCATCCGAGCGGCGTTTCATCCCCGCGGCAGGCTTGTCCTCCGCCTCGCAGCCCGTTTTCGGCATAGCGTTCTCCCTGCGGCAAAGCATCTCCGCGACCTTACAGAAAAGCGCGTCCTTGGAATAGCGCTGTTCAAACCAATCGTCGCCGTATCCGCGTCTGGCGTTTGCCTTGGCAAAACTCGTCAGAGCGTCGGCGCAGCGGCGGAACGCCGTTCTCACCGATACTCCCAGTTCGCGCGCTATCGCCTCTATGGAAGCCATATCGCGATACCGTCTTTTCAACAAAGAAGCCTTTTCGCTCCCGATGGCGCGCAGAGCGCCGTCCGTGATCACTTTCGCATTGATATAGCCTTCTATGCGCCTGTTGCAGGCGATTATCTCCCCCATCAGCGCCGCAAGATCTCCGCGGTACGAAAATCCCGACATCGCAAGCGAGAGCGCCTCCTTCTTCGCAGCCTCTGCCGCCGCCGGTAAAAACGCGTATGCGCCCAGCAATACTTTAGACCATTCTGTCCGTCTTTCCATCTTTACCCTCCGCTGCCAGTATAAACCCGATATCCCCGATATGCAATCCTGACTGACAATTTTTGTGAACATATGTTCATCTTTTTCTACGATAATACGCCTTAAAAGCTGTCTATATAAGTCAGTTTTGATATAAAAATTTGATCAAACTGTTCAAAAAGTCTTTCCGTCGCAATTCGATCGTCGTCCGCAAGATACAAATTTATCACGATAAAGAGGACGATATCGCGGCGTATCGGCGCGGAGGACGTCCGTCGGTCAAGTCGGGATACCGATACGTTCTCTTAATACATCCCGTTCTCGACTTCGTGTTGCGGTTTGTCGCGCTCGGCTGCGTTCGGCTTCGCGCCACACGGCGGTAATATCGATAAAAAGTTTCTCTCACGCGCCGCACATTACGGCGCACGCGTCGGAGTACGGATCGGCGTTAAACTAAAAAAAGCGCCGCAAACACGCGGCGCAATCGTTCTTTGGCTCTTTCCCGATCACGGTCATTTCAACGGCAGTCCGTCGGAAAAATGCGTGCGTACGGCATAGGGATCGGAATTGATCGCCGAAACGTTGAGATAACTGCCCATTTCGAACGCTTTCCACGGCGAAATGTCCTCGGGCGGATATACGATGAAATTCATCTTTTCCTTGGATACGGGATGCGTAAAACGCAGTTCCGCCGCCCACAGCGCGAGATTGTGTCCGAAAGTCCTTGCGTCCGCGCCGTATTTGCGGTCTCCGAAAAGGGGACAGCCTATCGTCGCCATCTGCACCCTTATCTGATGCGATCTGCCCGTCATCAGCTTTACCCGCACGAGCGAAAAGCCCTGTTTGACTTCGAGCACGTCGTAATGCAATTCCGCCTTTTTCGCTCCCTCGGTCAACATGGGCACGACCATTACAATGTTCTTCGCCTCGTTCTTTTTGAGGTAGTGAGTGAGATTGGCGGAGCGCTCTCTCGGCACGCCGCAGGTAACGCAGAAATAAGTCTTTTCGAAACTTCCTTCCTTTATTGCGGAGCAAAGCCTCTCTGCCGCCTTGCTCGTCTTTGCAAAGACCATCACTCCGCCCGTGGGACGGTCGAGCCTGTGCACCAACCCGCAATAGACGCTGTCCTTGCCGGTTTCCTTTTTGATGTGCTCCTTTACTGCCGTGAGCATATCGGGATCTCCCGAATCGTCGGCCTGCGAGGGCACGTTCTGGGGTTTGACGGCGACGAGTATATGCCTGTCCTCATGCAGTACGACGAGATCGTCGCAGCCGAAATCAGATCTGTTCACGAGTATTCCTCCATATTCCGCTGCAACCGCACGGAAGCGGTATCCCGTCCCCCGTAGGCAGTCCCAGCTCGTAAGATTCGAAATCGCCGCCTCTGCCCGGCAGCGTAAGTCTGAGTATATTTTCTATCACAGTAGGCTGAAGTCCCGTGGTGTACGAATTGATCAACACGAAAAGCGGATCGTCCGAAAGCAGTTTTACGCACTCTTTCACAAATGCGAACAGGTCGTCTTCCAGTTTCCACACTTCGCCCGAAGCTCCGCGCCCGTAGGACGGAGGATCCATGACGATCGCGTCGTAACGGCGCCCTCTGCGCTGTTCTCTTGCGACGAATTTGCCGCAGTCGTCTACTATGTATCTGATCGATCCGTCCGGCACGCCGCTCAAAGAAGCGTTGACTTTTGCGCGTTCGACCATTGCCTTGGCGGCGTCCACATGAGTGACCTTGGCGCCCGCCGCCGCGCACGCCACGCTCGCCCCGCCCGTATAGGCGAACAGGTTCAGCACGTTTATATCCCTGCCCGCTCCGCGGATGAGCCTTTGCGCCTCGTCCCAGTTGACCGCCTGTTCGGGGAAAAGTCCCGTGTGCTTGAATCCCATCAGTTTGAGAGAAAAGGACAGACCTTTTCTGCTCACGGTGAAGTTGTCGGGCACTCCTTTGGAGAAAGTCCAACCTCCTCCCCCGCTGCTGCTTCGACGGTAGACGGCGTTGATGCCGCGGTAACTTTCCAGTTCGAAACGCGGCTGCCAGATGATCTGCGGATCGGGACGGAGAAGCACCAACGAACCCCATCGCTCGAGTTTGAGCCCTCCGCCCGTGGCGATTATCTCGTAATCTTTCCAGTCTTCCGCTATCCTGATCATAGGATCATATCTTTTCGACGGACAGCGTGACCTTGTCGCCGTTGACGTCCCATTCCTTGGAATAGGCGTTTTCGATCAGTCCTTCGCGCATTTCGTCGCACAGGACGTCGCTCCTGATCTCCGCGTTCTCTCTGAGCACGCGCGCGCTCTCGCCCTCGGCAACGAAGCCGACGCGTATGTGGTCCACGACCTCGAAGCCAGCCTCTTTGCGCATGGTCTGCAATTTGGATACAAGCTCTCTCGCAATGCCTTCGTCTATAAGTTCGGCGGTCAGTGCGGTATCGAGCACTACGGTCATGCCGCCGTCCGACTCCACGCTGAATCCTTCCTTGTCCACTATCCCGATGAGAAGGTCGCTCTCTTCCAGCTCTATCCGCGCTCCGTCCGCCTCGAACGTCCAAGCTTTGCCCGATCTTACCGTTTCCACGACCCGAGCCGCTTCGGGGCCGAGCGAGGACAGGTACGCTTTGATCGCGCCGAGATGTCTGCCGTATTTGGGGCCGACGGTCTTGAGCTGAGGCTTGATCTCGTAGGAGATGAAGTCCGCCGCGTCGCCGCCGGTCATCACCTCGTCCACGTTGATCTCGTCGGCGATGTAGTCGAGTACCGCGGCGTCGGCAGGCGCGCTCTTGCCGATCACGTACAGTTTGGAGAGCGGCTGTCTGTTCTTTATATTGACCTTGTTGCGGCACGCTCTTCCCAATGCGACCGCTTTGAGAACGTATTCCATATCCTCTTCGAGAGCCTTGTCCACCGCGCTCTCGTCCGCTACGGGGAAAGAGTCGAGGTGTACGCTCTCGGGAGCGTCGGGATAGAATCCGCGCACGAGATTCTGATATATCTGCTCCGCCATGAACGGCACGAAAGGCGCCGTGACCTTGGACAGAGTGACCAATACCGTGTAAAGCGTGGTGTATGCCGCCGCCTTGTCCGCGCTCATCTCGCTGCCCCAGAAGCGCTCGCGGCTGCGACGCACGTACCAGTTGGACAGCTCGTCCACGAAATCGGATATCTCGCGCGCGCTCTCGGTTATCTTGTACTCGTTGAGATCGTCGTCCACGGTCTTGACAAGGCTGTTGAGCTTGGAGAGTATCCACTTGTCGAGAAGCGACAGTTCGCATCGTTTGACGTCGAAACGCGTCGGATCGTATTTGTCTATGTCGGCGTACAGCACAAAGAACGAATACGTGTTCCACAGCGTACCCATAAACTTGCGCTGGCTCTCGCTGACGTTCTCGGCGCTGAACCTGGACGGCAGCCACGGTGCGGAAGAGCTGTAAAAATACCATCTCACGGCGTCCGCGCCCTGCTTGTCCAGTACGCTCCACGGATCGACGACGTTGCCCTTGTGTTTGGACATCTTGACGCCGTTCTTGTCGTTGACGTGACCGAGCACGATACAGTTTTTGAAAGGCGCTTTGCCGAAAAGCAGCGTGGACACCGCGAGCAGCGTGTAGAACCAGCCTCTCGTCTGATCCACCGCTTCGCTTATGAAGTCCGCGGGGAAATGCTTCTCGAATATCTCTTTGTTTTCAAACGGATAATGCCACTGCGCAAAGGGCATACTTCCGCTGTCGAACCAGCAGTCCATGACCTCGGGCGTGCGGTGCATCACGCCGCCGCACTTCTCGCATTTTATCGTCAGAGGATCGAGATATGGCTTGTGCAGTTCGATATCACCGGTGACTCCGGTGAGTTCTTTGAGTTCCTTCTTGCTGCCTACCACATGGGTGTGTCCGCAGTCGTCGCAGACCCACACGGGGATCGGAGTGCCCCAATAGCGCTCGCGCGATATGCCCCAGTCGATGACGTTTTCGAGGAAGTTGCCCATCCTGCCCGATCCGATGGTCGGCGGGATCCAGTTGACGCTCGCGTTGTTGGCGAGGAGCCTTTCTCTGACCTCGGTCATCTTTATGAACCAGCTGCTGCGCGCATAGTACAGAAGCGGCGTGTCGCAGCGCCAGCAGAACGGATAGCTGTGTTCGAACATCAGTTCTTTGAACAGCAGACCGCTCGATTTCAGGTGTTCTATGACCAGCTTGTCGCCGTCCTTGACGAAGATTCCTTCCAGATCGCCCGTGCCGGCGACGAATCTGCCGCGATCGTCCACCATCTGTACGAACGGCAGTCCGTATTTACGCCCCACGTTTGCGTCGTCTTCGCCGAACGCAGGCGCGATATGGACCACGCCCGAGCCGTCGGTCAACGTGACGTACTCGTCGCACACGACGTAGAACGCGGCGTCTTTGCCCTTATAGAAATCGAACAGCGGCACGTACGGAGTATATTCGTACTCCTTGCCTTTCTTGACGTCTATCAGCGTGTAGTCGTCGAACAGACTGTCCACGAGCGCGTGAGCGAGGATGTATATCTCTCCGCCCGACTTTATCTTCGCGTAATCTTCTATCGGATTCATACAGAGCGCTACGTTGGACGGAAGCGTCCACGGGGTCGTCGTCCAGGCGAGGAAATAGCCCTCTTCGTCGCGGAGTTTGAACTTGACGAATACCGACTTTTCCTTGACGAGTTTATAGCCCTGCGCGACTTCGTGGGAGGAAAGCGCCGTGCCGCAGCGGGGGCAGTAAGGCACTATCTTGTGTCCTTTGTACAGCAGTCCCTCGTCCGCGATCTTTTTGAGCGCCCACCACTCGGATTCGATATAATCGTCCTCATAGGTGACGTACGGATGCTCCATATCCACCCAATAGCCGACGCGCTCGGACATACGCTCCCACTCGTGTTTGTATTTCCACACGCTCTCTTTGCACTTTTCGATGAAAGGCACTATTCCGTACTTCTCTATATCCTGCTTTCCGTCCATGCCGAGGGACTTTTCAACTTCCAGCTCGACGGGAAGACCGTGAGTGTCCCAGCCCGCCTTGCGCAGCACGTGATATCCCTTCATCGTCTTGTAACGGGGGATTATGTCCTTCATGACTCTCGTCAGTATATGTCCGATATGCGGTTTGCCGTTGGCGGTCGGAGGACCGTCGTAGAAAGAGAACTCGGGACGCCCCTCGCTCATCTCGACGCTCTTCTCGAAGATGCGGTTGTTCTTCCAGAATTCGAGCACCTCGTGCTCGCGCGAACAAAAGTCCAGACTCGAATTTACTTTTTTATACATTTCTTCCTCCGCGGAAAATTTGATTTCTTTTTACGACGCTTCGCCGTCTTCGGACGCTTTGCCTCCGTCTTTCGGCGCGCTCTCGCGTACGTAGCATTTGGTGACGCGTTTGTGTCCCGTCTCTGCGACCGTTATGTCGAGTCCCTCAAAAGCTATGCGGTCGCCCTTTTGAGGAACTCTGCCCAGCTCCTGGAACACCAGCCCCGACAGCTGAACGGCGTCGTATTCGTCGGGATCGCCCGTCAGACCGAAATATTCGAAAAATTCGTCCAACTTGACTTCTCCCGAAACTTCGTATCCGCCGTCGGGCAATTCGGTAAAGGATTCCACGACGCGGTCGTGCTCGTCCCATATGTCGCCGACGAGCTCTTCCAATATATCCTCCAACGTCACTATGCCCTGCGTGCCGCCGAATTCGTCCACGACAACGGCAAGGTGCGTCTTGGCTTTCTGCAATCTGCGCAGCAACACGCTTATCTTCATGAAAGGCGTGGCGTAAACGAGATTGTCCGACACCGCCGAGTCTATCTTTTTAGCGCCGCCTATATAGGCGTTGTAGAAGTCTTTTTCGTTGAGCAGACCGACGACGTTGTCGATGGTGTCGTCGTATACCGGCAGTCGCGAAAAGCCCGTCCTGCGGAACACTTTCATCACCGATTCCATATCCGCCCCCTTCTTCACGGCCTGCACGTCCACGCGCGGAGTGAGAATATCCTCCACGGTCAGATCGTCGAATTCTATCGCCGAGCGGATCAGTTCGCCCTCGTACTCGTCTATACCTCCCTCCGTCTGGGCTTCGTCCACGAAAGTGATCAGTTCGTCGTCGGTGATCGAAGCGTCTTTTTTTGGTTTGAGTATCTTACCGAGCAATTTCTGCCACAGCCCGAACAGCCACGTCAGAGGGAAAAGCAGTACGCATACCGCGTACGTAAGCCCCGAAAACGCCATCGCGACTTTTTCGGGATCGCGCTTTGCGAGCGCCTTTGGAGATATCTCTCCGAATATCAGCACCACCACGATCGCGACTATCGCGGATATCGCTCCCGCAAGTCCCGCGTTGTCGTCTATCATCGCCATGAACAAAAATACCGCAAGGGTCGTCGCGACGATGTTGACGATATTGTCGCCTATAAGAAGCGCCGTAAGCAGTCTGTCCGACTTTTCGGACAGCGCGAGAACTTTTCGGGCTCTTTTGCTGCCTTCCTGCGCCAAAGTCTTTATCCTGACCTTGTTGAGGGAAGAATACGCCGCCTCGACGGCGGAAAAAAACGCCGAGAGGATAAGCAATATTGCGATCGACACCAGATATAACGGGATTTCCATAGATCCGCGAGCGTGCACGCCTCCTTGCGCGTAAATATATACGCGACGTAAATATTATAAAACATCGCGCCCGCATAGTCAACAATAAAGCGGCTTTATCCTTCCGTTTCGTATATACTTCCGCCGCGATATGCCTCGCGGAGCGCCCCAAAGCCAAAGCCTCAATACGTGCCGAAACGGCAAAAAGCCGATACATATACCGAATTTACGCCCGCAACGCCTTCCCTCGCGGCGCCTCCCGACCTTGTCGGCAGACTGCCGGTACCGATACTTTTACTCACCGCATGTTCCGCCGCTTCCGCGTTATCCTTCCTGCGGACCGTTCCGTATCTTTCGGCGTGCGTCGTAAATAAGTCGGGGCTGCCGATCGATCGGCAGCCCCGTGAGTTTATATGCGTTTTATCCTGCGGCGGTATGCGATTTTGCGTTAAAGCGTGCGCTGTTTTATATTGGGATCGACTACGTTGAGTACGTCTACGTAATAGCGCTTTCCCTTGTAGCGGTAATACACGACCAGATCGAATATCTGCGCGTGCATGAGCGACGCGATGACGACGAAAATGAGTCCTATGCCGAACGTAACGAGTCCGAACACGATCGCGATCGCGAAGACGATAAGGTAATACGCGAAATACCAACCCATAAGGTACGAAAAGCGTTCTTTTGCCATTTTCCCGCTTTCTTTCAGAGCTTCGGTCACGCTCATGCCGTCCGATACCATCGCGGGGGCCCAGCCCGCCAGTACGGTGCGGCGCAGAGCCGTCAGCGCGAAGAATACGAGAAGCGTAAGAAAACACCCTACCATGGCGGACAGTTTGAACGCCGTCACGAACAGCAGCCAGACCAAAAACACGCCGACCGCGTAATAAAGCAGACTGATCGCCGTATAAAGCAGCGAGAATCTCATGGCTTTGACGAAATTGGCGACGAGATTGGACGCAAAGCCGAATTTACTGTTGGACGACATATAGTTGTGCATGATGTCGGACACGCTGTACATACCCCACATCATGAATATGACGAACACGAAATAAAGCAGTATCGCAAGGACGATCGCCACGTTTATCCTCACGGAGTTGCCCGCGATTATGTCGAGAAAACTTTGATAAATGTCTTCCAGATGAGCGTATGCCGCCTCCTGTTCCGCAGGCTGACTGCCGAAGATCGTAGAAGCATAGTCGCCGATAGCGGGCACTATCTCCAACTCTTTGACCTGATCGATAAAGTCCGTCAGCGTGGGATAAAGCACGCTCACGGACAGCGCGGCGAAGACTATCGCCAGCACGAGCAGGAACAGAAACAGTTTGTAGATCGTCGAGAACCTCGCCGTCATTATGCTCAATGAATGTTTGAATGCCATCGTTTACACCTTTTCCCCGTAATTTTTGAGGTCTTCCCTCTCTATATCTTCCATATCGAAGAACGCGTCGAACATAAGCACGTGGAAGTACATGAACACGAACAGATAAAACAGAACGTCCGCTATCTGCATGAGCCCCGGGACGTTGAACGCGTGGATCACGCACAGCGGCACGTACGCCGCCACAGTCGGCAGCACGACCGCGACGAGCAGAGAGCCGAACCTCGACACGACTTCGGACACGCTTCGTTTTATCGATTTGAAGAATCCGAAGCCCTTGACCGTCATGTTGGGGATGACGAACAAAAACAGCGTCGCCACGCAGAGAAAACACGCTATCCCCACCACGACCGTTATCGCGCTCATGGCGATAATGCCCGCGGTGACGGAGATCGCTTTCGCCCAGAAGAACACGAACAACGTGACGAAAAGTCCGAGCAGCTCTATCATTATCATGAGCGCGATCATACCGAGAGCCATCGGGATCGCGTACAGATTTACTTTCTTGAAGAACTGCCTTACCGTAAGCGGATAAAACTGACCGTAACGCATCTTGTGCTGCACGCTGCCGACGGCTGCGCTCGCGCAGACGACGTACAGCACGAATCCGAGCACGAGAAAAGCTACTTTATATCCCCTGTCCAGATCGCTGGCGCCGAGGAACACCTCGTCATAGTTCAGCGATTCGCCGAAATCGGTATTGACAAGCAGTCTTATCAGAGAGACGGGAGAATTGACCAGTCCGAGCACGAGCGCCGGCGCTATGAAATAAAGCGCCATACGCACGAAGTGTCTGCCGACGTAACGGAAAGAACTTTTCAGATATCTCATGTCGATCCTCCGACTTTGATTTTACTATATTTTACTCGCGCGGTCAAGAGAGGTGTGCGCGCTCCCTGACGAACCGCTCCGCGTCCTCGGGCGTATCTGCGAAAAAGACGACGTTGGGGCGATTTATCGCGTCGTAGTCGCCGAAGCCCCATTTGCAGATAACGCAGTCCAGTCCGCATTGCAGAGCGCCTTCCGCGTCGAAGTCCGTATCGCCTATCATCACGCAGCGGTCTTTGTCGGCGCGCAGAGTTTCGAGCGCGTTGGACAAGACTTCGCTCTTGGTCTCGCGGACCTTATATTTGAGTCCCGAGACGAAATGCACATAGTCGGACAGTCCGAATCCCTCGAGCAGCGCGACCGCCTCCTCCTCTTTCTTGCAGGTCGCCACGCAGACTTTGAATCCGTCCGCGGACAATCTCGCGAAGCTCTCCTTTATGCCGTCGTAAAGACGAGTCAGCTTTATATTGCCAGCAACGTAGGCATTGCGGAAATACGCCACCGCTTCGTACGCCTTGTCGCGGTCTCCGAAATACGAATAAAACGTATCGGACAGCGGGGGCCCTATGTAACGCGGATAGAGCGACTTGTCTACGGACATCCCGTAATGGGCGAACGTATCGTCAAGCGTCGCGTATATCCCGGGCGAGGTGTCGCAAATCGTTCCGTCGAAATCGTAAAACAGATATTCGTACATCATTCGCCGAGCGCCGCCGCCTGTTTTTTCAGCTCTTCCGCCTTTTGTCTGTTGGCGGCGAGTTTCTGCGTTTCCTTTTCTATGAGCGCTTTGGGCGCCTTGGCGACAAAGCCTTGGTTCGCGAGAAGCTTTTCTCCCCTGTCGATCTCGGCGAGAGTGTTTTCGAGCTGCTTGTGCAATCTCTCGCTCTCCTTGGCTATATCGACGAGTTCGCCGAGAGGAACGGATATCGTGCCGTAAGAGCCGACCAGCGTCACGATCCTGCCCTCGGGCTTTTCGCCGAAGACGACGTCTTCCGCCCCCGCGAGCCGCTTGATGTAGTCGGCGTCCTTTGCCGTCACGGTGGCGGAATCGAGATATACGTTGACCTTTTTGGACGGAGCTACGCCCTTCTCCGCCTTCATGTTGCGGATCGCGCGGATAGCCTCTATCACCGTTTCGAAACGTCTGCGCTCCGCCGAATAGTTGTATTTCTTTTCCGCCTGAGGCCAGGTCGCGAGCATTATGCTGCGCTTTACGCCGGGCAGATTGCGGTATATTTCGTCCGTAATGAAAGGCACTATCGGGTGCATGAGTCTGAGCACGTTGTCGAGCACGTAGACCAGTACGCCCGCCGTGTTCGCTTTTTTGTCGGGATCGTCCGAATGCAGCGCCGTCTTGGACAGCTCTATATACCAATCGCAGAACTGCGACCACACGAAGTCGTACAGTTTGCTATCCGCAAGTCCGATCTCGTATTTGTCCAGAGCCTTGGTGACTTCCTTTATCGTACGGTTGAGTTCGGCAAGTATCCACTTGTCCGCCGCCGAGAGTCTGAACGTCCCCATCTTCTTGGGTTTAACGCCTTCTATGTTCATCAGCACGAAACGCGAAGCGTTCCACAGCTTGTTCATGAAGTTGCGCGCGCTCTCCGTCTTTTCGTCCGCGTACCGCGTGTCGCTGCCGGGAGCTATGCCCTGCGTGAGCGAATAGCGCAGGCTGTCCGCGCCGTACTTGTCTATCACTTCGAGCGGATCGATGCCGTTGCCCAAAGACTTGCTCATCTTCCTGCCTTCCTTGTCGCGGACTATGCCGTGTATCAGCACTTCGGGGAACGGGATCTCGCCCATATGCTCTATGCCCGAGAAGATCATTCTCGCGACCCAGAAGAATATGATGTCGTACGCGGTCACGAGCAGACTGTTGGGATAGAAATAAGCGAGGTCTTCCGTCTTGTCGGGATATCCCAACGTCGAGAACGGCCACAGCGCGCTGGAAAACCACGTATCCAACACGTCCTCGTCCTGTCTGAAATGCGTATGGCCGCACTTGGGACATACGGTCGGCGCGCTCTTCGCAACGACCGTCTCTCCGCAATTCTCGCAATAATAAGCGGGTATGCGGTGTCCCCACCACAGCTGACGGG
>DVKK01000042.1 GCA_018716085.1 Candidatus Ornithoclostridium excrementipullorum
GAAAGTCTTGCCGTCGCTGTCGCATTTTATCTCTCCGTCGTGATTCATCACGATGTTCTTCGCCAGCGAGAGCCCCAGTCCGAAACTGTTGCCGTTATGCGTACGCGCGTTGTCCACGCGATAAAATCTGTCGAATATCTTCTCTATGTGTTCCTTCTCTATTCCCGCTCCGTAATTGGTGAAGACGAGATACGCGTTGCGCTTGTCGGCTTTCAGCGACACGTTTATGCGCCCCTTTTCGGGCGTATATTTTAGCGCGTTGTCCATGAGAATGGTACACAGCCTTTCTATCTGTTTGTCGTAACAGTCTATCTCCACTCCGGGGCTGATATCCTGTTCCAGTTCTATGCTCTTTTCGAAACATCTCGCTTCAAAGCTCAGCAAGATGCCGTCCAACATCTCCGACACGTTGGCGATCGCCTTGATCCCCGCGGAAACGCTGTCCGCGCGGTACAGTTCCAGCATATCGGTTATCAGCGCGCTCATGCGTGCCAGCTGAGCGTTTATGCTGTCTATCCAATGCGAGTTCTCCTCCACCGTAGCCGTCTTGTCGGACTGGATAAGATACATATTGGCGCCGATGATCGCGATCGGGGTCTTGAGTTCGTGCGAAGCGTCGGCGACCAGCTGTTTCTGCTGTTCGTACGACTGTTTGACAGGCGCTATCATCTGCCTGGACACAAGCTGCCCGAACACATACAGAAGTACCAGACAGAACAGATATATGATCCCCGTCGTTACGCCCGATTCTATGAGATCGCTTCTGTCCCGGGTCCAGTTATAGACGGAATAGACCTCGATCGTTTCGCCTTCGCCGCCCGCAGCGACCAGCTTATGCGTCCTTATGTATTTCCCTTCCAGGTTGAACGACAGATCGGCGTCGTCCGCCGTGAACACCTTCTCCGCGATCGCGTCGCACTCTTCCGTACTGACGTCGTCGGCATTGAAGAAAGTGTAATATCCCCTTCCCGAACCGTCCTCCACGCGCAATATGATCATGCAGGAGTTACGCGCCAACCACGACTGTACGGAGTCTTCGTCGGCGTTCGGGAAAGGAGCCTTTTCCAACGCGTCGTCGAGCCTGTTCTCTATCATCGTGTCCGTCTGCATCAGATTTACCGCGAAGATCGTGCCGTAAGCGAGCAGAAGGAATATCCCTCCGACCGAAACGAAGATGATGATAAACCGCTTGCGCAGCTGAACGAGGACCTTGTCCATCGCGCTCATTTCACCGCCTGCGCCTGCGCGGAGAGCTTGTACCCCACGCCTCTCACCGATACGAGATTTACGTCCGCGCCGAGAAAATTGAGTTTCTTGCGCAGAAACGACATATATACTTCGAGATTGTTGGACTCGAAATCGCAGTTGAATCCCCACGCCTTATTGATGAGTTCGTCCTTCGTGAACACGGCGTTCGGATTGGAGAAAAAGCAGAGCGCCAGTTCGTATTCCTTTCCGGACAGAGCGACGCTCTTCGCTCCGCTGGACAGCTTGTATTCCTTTATGTTGAGCACGGCGTTGCCGACTTTCAGCTCGTTGCCGCTTGCGTCGCCGTTCCTGCGGCGCGTTATGGCGCGCAGGCGCGCAGTCAGTTCGTCCATCGAAAACGGCTTGGTCAGATAATCGTCCGCGCCGATATCCAACCCTTTGACCTTATCCTCCACGGAGGAGAGCGCCGTAAGCATGATGATGGGAGTGTTTATTCCCGCGGCGCGGAGCTTGGACACGGCGGTATAGCCGTCCATCACGGGCAGCATGATATCCATGATGATCACGTCGTAATCGCCGACCAATCCCATCTGATATCCTTCGTCGCCGTCGAAAGCGCATTCCACAAGACATTGATTCTTTTTGAGCAGCGACGCGATCGCTTCGGACATCTGCACTTCGTCTTCTACAAGCAGAACTTTCATCTTTCCTCCGAATATACGTCTTTATTGTACCACAAAGCCGCATATCTGTCTTTGAGTTCTCTAATATAATAAATAAATTTTATTAAACTCCGATTAAAACGCGCTTTTGAGCGCGCATTCGCTCGAAAAACGGCTTTTCGACCGCGCTTTTCGGCGGGATCGTCCGTCCGCTTCCGCCCGAAAACACCCGAACTTCGGGGCTTTTTCGGGCTCGGAAAAAATTTTTTCGAAAATTTTTCGGTTTTCCGTTTTTTTTAATGCGCCTTTAACCAATCGCCCCTATAATAAAGCCATAAAACACGACCCCCCTAAATAGTAGAGCCGGAGTACAACACATAAAAGACTTCTTCCAAACACCTATTATAAACACTCCTCTTAATCTCCCTCTACTAAAAAGATCCTCCCGCCCTTTACCGGCGGGAGTTTTTTTATATGCGAAATCTGCGCGATCCGATTTCCTTTTTACATGACCGATAGCGCCGAACCTCAAAATTCCCGCCGCGCCGCCTCTTAAAACAGCGCGGACCTCGGATTCCGTTTTCTCGGATACTTTCCGGAGTTCAGTCGATTTCTTAACAGTATATCGACGCAATGATCATATCGGCGTATAATTAAACAAAAGGAGGAGGTAGCTATGGGAATATTAAAAAGCGACAGCCTTTACAGCTACGGCCGTCTTCCCGGCGGAGGGACGTTTCGCCCTGACGACGGATCGGACGATAACGATACGGACCGATCTTCCGCTCCCGAACCCGATTACGACGAAGACGAACTCGGAATGTAAAAAATTTGTTCTTCGCTCTTTCGGGCGGCGGACAGGGCTGTTCCCCCCGCCGCGATAAAACCGAGGCAAAATGCCTCCGCTTTAAGCGACGGAGATAAGGTATTCGTACAGATCTTTCCACGTTGCAAACGCGGGGATATCCGTTTGCGCGCCCGCATTGCCTTTGCCCCTGAACAAAACGGCGCGTATCCCTTTCGCGGCAACATTTTCGCAATTTTTAAGGGAATCGTCTATAAAGATATCTATGCACTCTCTTTCGCAGACCTCGGCTTTGTCATACGCACAGACAAGTTTGTCGTATACGATACCGCTCTTTTTCAACTGTTCCGAAGTAGTCTTGAACGCGTCGGAATACAGTCTTTCGTCCCTTGCCGTGATAATACATATAAAGTGTCCCGCGTCATGCAGCTTCTTTATATGCTCCGCGGCGCCCGTCTTTACGGGAGTATCGGGAACGACCTTATCGTAATATTTTCTGCCGAACTCGAATTCACGTTCCCTCAACCCGTCGGGCAAGGTAGAATACGAGATATCGTTTTTTCTCATCTCATCGGGATCCAAACCGAAATATTCGGCGACAAACGGCACCATATAATCAAAAGTGTCCATTATCGTATCGTCTATGTCTATCCCTATCCTCATATCCACGATTATACAGTCTGCCCATACGATTGTCAATCCGCATATCCGTCGCCTGTCCTCAGCCGAGGATCGCCTGCCGAACGATCGCTCCCGCGCTACGGAAATCGGGCTAAACGCGGCCCGATCCGATACGTTTGCAAGCAAAATTATTATGACCGCCCCTCTCCTACATCATAATTTTCGCGTTGAAAAACAGGCTGTCGGATAACCCGGCGGGACTTGTGAGGAGCGAGCCCAGCGCGCGACGGAATAGCGGAGCCCCTGCTCCGCGTCACGATTTCGGTGCCCGCTGGGGAAGCGGAGCGAAGGGCGCGGCTAAGTGCGAAACGAAAAAGAGAGAGGCTTTTGCCTTTCTCTCTTTTCGGATCGCTTTGTGCCGAAGCCCGAAGCGGTGGCGCACCCGGCGGGACTTGTGAGGAGCGAGCCCGACGAGCGACGGAATAGCGGAGCCCCTGCTCCGCGTCACGATTTCGGTGCCCGCTGGGGAAGCGGAGCGAAAAGCGACGGCATAGGAAGAGGCAAGCAAAATCGGGAGCCGCGACGATCGCGATCTCCCGATTTGATTGGCTCGCCGCAAGCCGAGCTTGTAGCGGTGGCGCACCACTATTAGCGTAAGTTGAACCGACAACTTACGCTATTTTTATTTATAATAATTTTCATGTATTATTTTATTTGCCTCGAATATTGCTTATCGATATAGATTTTGGTATAATGTAGTTAAAAATAATCAAGGTGAAACAAATGACCGAAAACGAAAAAAGAACAGCGGCAAAAGAGTTTGCAAACTACTGGAAGGATCGGGGGTATGAAAAAGGAGAAAGTCAGCCTTTTTGGCTTTCTTTGTTAAGAGATGTACTTGGTATAGATAAGCCAGAACAATTTATCACTTTTGAAAACCAAGTAAAAATTGATAATACCAGTTTTATTGATGCTACTATTTCTGCAACACATGTATTAATTGAACAGAAAAGTACTGATAAAGATTTAAGAAAACCTATCAAACAAGCTGATGGCAGTTTGCTGACTCCTTTTCAACAAGCTAAACGCTATTCTGCCGAGCTTCCTTATTCTGAGCGTCCTCGTTGGATAGTTACATGTAATTTCCGCGAGTTTCTGATATACGATATGGAAAAACCAACGGGAGATCCAGAGAGCATTTTGTTGAAAGATCTTCCCAAAGAGGCATATCGATTGCAATTTCTCGTTGATACGGGCAATGACAATATCCGCAAAGAAATGGAAATATCCATTAAGGCAGGTGAAATTGTAGGTCTATTGTACGATGAAATATTAAAACAATACAAAGATCCTGAAGCTGAAAGAACGTTAAAAAGTCTAAATATGCTTTGCGTCAGATTAGTTTTTTGTTTATATGCAGAAGACAGCGGTTTGTTTGGCGAACATCTTAAATTTCACAATTATATTAAAAGTTTTGCAGTAAAAGACGTACGCCGCGCTATAATCGATTTATTCAAAGTTCTTGATACCAAGCCTGAAATGCGCGATCCTTATTTAGACGAAATGCTAGCCTCGTTTCCTTATGTAAACGGTGGCTTGTTTGCCGATGAAGATATTGAGATCCCTCAGTTTAATGAAAAAATAGTCAACTTATTACTTCATAATGCAAGCGAAAATTTCGATTGGAGTGAAATTTCCCCTACCATTTTCGGCGCGGTTTTTGAAAGCACATTGAATCCTGAAACGCGTCGTAGCGGAGGCATGCATTATACCTCGATAGAAAATATCCACAAAGTAATTGATCCGTTGTTCTTGGACGAATTACGTAAAGAACTTACTGAAATTGAAACTATTGCGGTTGATAAAACTCGCGTACGAAAATTGGAAGAATATCGCTTAAAATTAGCTACGCTTACATTCCTCGATCCTGCTTGCGGTTCTGGTAACTTTCTAACAGAAACATACCTTTCTCTGCGCAGATTAGAAAACGAAGCTCTCAATTATATCTATAACGGGCAAATCGTTCTCGGATTTGACGATTTGATAAAAGTATCTATCGGACAATTTTACGGTATCGAAATAAACGATTTTGCCGTAACAGTCGCCAAGACCGCATTATGGATAGCAGAAAGTCAGATGATGAAAGAAACCGAGGAAATAGTAAAAATCAATCTCGAATTTTTGCCATTAAGAAGCTATGCAAATATTGTCGAAGGAAACGCTTTAACGCTTGATTGGGAGAGCTTAGTACCTAAAGATAAATTGAATTATATTATGGGTAATCCGCCTTTTGTGGGTGGAATGATGGCAAAAAAAGAACAAAAAGAAGATATGCTTTCCGTAATAGGAAATATAAAGGGGTTGGGTGAATTAGATTATGTCGCAGCATGGTATTACAAAGCTACAAAGTATATTGTTGATACACATATAGAAGTTGCATTTGTGTCGACAAATTCTATTTGCCAAGGTCAGCAAGCGGTTACTCTTTGGAAGCCTCTTTTTGAAAAAGGAGTGCGTATACAATTTGCACATCGCTCATTTATATGGGATAGTGAAGCAAAAGTAAAAGCGCATGTCCATTGCGTAATTGTGTGCTTTTCTTTGCATGACAGGGCGAAAAAAGCTATATTTTTTAATGATATGGTGAAATATGTGAAAAATATTAATTCATATCTTATGGAAGCGCCTGACATTTTTATAGAGAGTCGAACCACCCCTCTTTGTGATGTTCCTAAAATCAGGTTTGGAAGTATGCCGAGAGATGGAGGTGGTTTTATACTATCCGACGAAGAAAAAAATGAATTGATAAAAAAAGAACCTATATCGGCTTCGTGGATACATCCATATCTTGGAGCATATGAATTTATTAATAATAAAACGCGTTGGTGTCTCTGGTTAGTTGATGCTACACCTCATGAAATAAAACAATCTCCATATGTTATGAAAAGAATAGAAAGTGTTAGAGAATTTAGAGCGAATAGCGTAGCAGCCGGAACGCGAAAATTTGCTGAAACGCCTACGTTGTTTTGCCAAATCGCACAACCCGATAGTGATTATATAGCTGTACCAGAAACATCATCGGAAAGAAGGAAGTATATCCCTATAGGTTTCTTAAGCAAAAATGTAATCGCAAGTAATCTTTTGTTCCTTATACCGAACGCTTCTCTGTATCATTTCGGTATACTTACGTCCAACGTTCACAACGCTTGGATGCGTACAGTTTGCGGAAGATTAAAAAGTGATTACCGTTACGCAAAAGATATTGTCTATAATAATTTCCCATGGCCGTCTCCGACAGCAGAACAAAAGGCTAAAATTGAGCAAACTGCACAAGAAATACTTAACGCTCGTGCCCTTTACCCCGACAGTTCTCTTGCTGACTTGTACGATGAATTGACAATGCCTGTTGAGCTGCGTCGCGCGCATCAACATAATGACAAGGCTGTAATGCAGGCATACGGTTTTTGGGGCAAGCTGAATACGGAAAGCGAATGCGTAGCAGAACTAATGAAAATGTATCAAAATCTTACGAAAAAAATATAATGAGGAAAATATAGAAGTGTACGAAGAATCTCAACAAATAGCTATGCAGTTCGATAAAGCTACATATGAGCAGAATGCTGACGACTTGAAAGCGCTAATAGAAAAAATTGAACAGGATGTTGAAAATTACGATATTTGTAATCGTGTCCAATTATATTATTCTCTGGCTACTGCAGTATCTGATTTGTGGAGCATTGAAAATCCTGATAAGCAAAAAGATAATGACACTATACAAAAAACATTGTATTACTATCGTAAGGCAATAGAGTCATTTGAAGATGAAGCTTTTCAGGAATATCGTAATGATGGAGCGACCATCTCTTTAATGGCGAGTACATTTATTAACTATGGCAACGCTTTGGAATCTTGCGGCAGAATCATTGCTACTATCGAACAATATTATTTCGCAATAAATATATATCCTCGGCATCCAATGGCTCAAGGCAATCTAGGCGTAGCTTTATTGCACTATTCTCAATACTTATCATCAACTAAAACATATGCAAGAGATTGCATGAATTATTATGCTGTTACGCTGTTGGATTCTGCTATAAAAAGTAAAGATAAAAATATATACAAAGAAGCACGTGAGTTTTTCAAAGGTGCATTAAATAATTTGAATCCGGATTATCGAAAATTTTTACAAAAAGGCATTACGTTCGATAAAACTGAAAAAATGAGTAAAAATGAACGGCTATACCGAGAGTGGTGTATAAATGCGGGATTATTTATTACTCCTTTTAGCGATTTACCATGTAATAGCTTGTCGTTTGCTTTTGATGAAATGACCCTTCCTGAAATAATAACGGGCATTGATCAAAATATGCCTATCGAAATCGGAATGTATAATCAATTAAAACAGGAGTTTGTTTCTGCCAGATATTTATATTATGAAACTTTAACGCACGGATCAAAGCCGCATTTTTCAGATAAGAGAACTTGTTTAACTGATACATTAGAGTATGCTCAATTTTCATTGCGCATTGAAAAACTAAAAACGTCGTTCAAAACTTTGTTTGGGATATTAGATAAAATTGCTTATTTCCTTAACACATATTTTGATTTGGGAATAAAACAAAAAGACGTTGATTTTAAGAGCATATGGCAGTCAAAGAAAAATGGAAGGAACGGCTATGATTATAAGAACACATTAGATACTTCAAATAATTTTGCATTGCTATCATTAAAATGGATTCAACGAGAATTTGAACATAGCGAAGACAAATACGCATGTCCTAAATTTCGAAGAATTAAAGATATAAGGAATTATTTGGAACACAAATACACAATTGTAACTATGTTTGAAAATTCGATCGAGAATAATCATAGTAAGGAAGAGAAAGTTGCTTTATATATTTCCGAAATAGAACTAAGTAACCATACTCTTATGCTGTTAAAACTTGTTCGAGAGGCAATAATTTGTGTCGCATTATGTGTAAATGTAGAAGAAAGAAATAGAATTGCAAAACGCGGTAAAAATTTTGCTGCTTTGCAAATGATAGTAAACCAGTTTGATGATGAATATAAAATTTAATGCAGAAAGAAATACAATAACGGCTGCAAAAAAACGCAGGTACGCAAAGAAGACCTCGAAGAATGCGTTGTCAATGCGATAATACAGCAAATGAGCAAGCCTGAAATAGTGGACGCAATCGTGGCAAAGCTGATGAAACTGCAAAACGCAGACGAATCTGCTAATTCCTCGCTGACTATGCTTCTGAACGAAAAGCAAGGCGTTGAACGGTCTTTGGCAAATCTTGTAAGCGCGATTGAAAACGGAATCGTATCCAATACGACTAATAAACGTCTGCACGACCTTGAAAAGCAACAAGAGGAACTTGAAAGACAAATACTCGTAGAGCGGAGCAAGCAATCCGTTAAAGTGCCTGAGAGCGAAATACGGCGGGTTTACGCGCAGGCGTTAAAGGCAGAGTCGAGAGCATTGATAAATCTGCTGATAAAGGAAATAGTGCTTTATAACGACAAAATAGAAATCCATTACAACAACCCGACAACGAAGAGTCCTGACGAAAGTCAGGGCTTTTTGTTTTACTCCGGCAAAGGTAAAATCGTTAGCGAGATTCAGAACAAAAAGCCGCTGATAGTAAAGATAACAAAAGAAATGTATCTGCGATAAAAGGCAAAACAAAAAGCCTAAACGAACGCATTTTCCCGATGGTTCAATTTAGGCTTGAAGTGGCGCACCCGGCGGGATTTGAACCCACAGCCTTCGCCGTCGGAGGGCGACGCTCTATCCAATTGCGCTACGGATGCACGCATAAACAAACGGGGCGGAGGCGAGCTCCGTCCCGCGTGTCTGATTTTCGTTTATTTGTTGGCTTCTATATACTTGACCACGTCGCCGATAGTACGGAAATTGAGCGCGGCGTCGTCGTCGATGGTTATGCCGAAATTCTCCTCTACCTGCATGATGATCTCGACCTTGTCGAGCGAATCGGCGTGAAGGTCGTCCGTCAGGCTGGTGTCGCTGCCGATCGAGTTTTCGTCGATGTTGAGCTTTTCGGAGATAATCTTTCTCAGTTCGTCCAGTATCATTGTATTCCTCCTTTTTTATTATTTTAATACACGCGCGGTTAACTGTCAACGTTTTGAAGATAAACAACCTCGCAATTCCCGTCACCGCCGCAGACAGCCGTAGTATAGCCGTCATATATCCGCATATAGCGCACTTCGGGGATCTTTACGCCTCCGCGGATCTCGGAGAGCTTAATACCGTCCCCGCGCAGTTTGACGTAAGCCTCGTACGCCGTCCACTCCGCGATCCCCATTCCGGCTATACGTACGGGACGATCGCTCCGTTCCGTATCGATCCCGACGCCGCAAGAAGCCACCGCGATAAGAATTTTCGTACCCGTGTGCGTTATCGACAGATAAGCGTTGTCGCATACGGGTTTGCCGCAGGGAGTCTTCCTCACGCGTTCCAACGGTCTTGCGCCGTGCCGAATAAGATATGCGTTCACGTCGCGGAGCATGACTTCCGACGACGGATAGCCTTCTCCCGCGAAGATCGTCATACGCGGTTACGCCCGTACAGACAGTTGATATAGTGAAAATATCCTCTGTCCACGCTGCCGAGAGCTTCGTCCGTCGCGCGGAAAGTCCAGTTCCCGTCGGCGACCCCGGGAGTATTCATCCGACAGTCCGCTCCGTAACCGCACAGGTCCTGAAACGGCACTATCGCGAGCCTGCAACAGCTTGCGATAAGCCTTCTGATAAACAGCTTCGTCGCCTGACAGTCGTATCCTCCGCCGCCCCACTTGCTCCTGTCGCATTCGATATAGCGAAGCATATAGTCGAGTATGTTTTCGGGCAGAGAGTACATCCAGCCCAGCGACGTGTTGTTGTCGTGCGTCGCAGTATATCCCACGCAGTTGCGGCTGAAATTGTGCGGCAGATGTATACTGTCCCCGTCCTCGAAGCCGAATTGCATCACGCGCATGCACGGCAGACCCGTATGCGCCAGAAGCTCGTTGACGTCGTCGTCTATGATGCCGAGATCTTCGGCTATGAACGAGTCGGGGGAATGTTTCTTAAACACTTCGGCGAAGAGCTCCTTACCGACGCCCTTGCGCCATTTTCCCTCTTTCGCTGTGACCGCGTTCGCGTCTACCGCCCAGTATGCGCTGAACGCCCTGAAATGGTCTATGCGGAGCACGTCGTACAGTTCCGCCATTCGGTCGAAACGTCCGAGCCACCATCTGAATCCGTCTTTGCGCATCTTTCCGTAATCGTAGAGCGGATTGCCCCACAGCTGTCCGTCCTCGCTGAAATAATCGGGCGGAACGCCCGCGACCTCTGTCGGAGCCATGTTTTCGTCCAGTTTGAACTGCGAAGGATCTCCCCATACGTCCGCGCTGTCCAAGCTGACGTACATGGGCATATCGCCTATCAGCCGTATCTTCTTTTCCGCAAGCATACGCCTGACCTCGCGCCACTGGGCGTCGAAGATATACTGTTCGAAAACGTAATAACGGTATCCTTCGGAAAACTCGTTTTTCAGTTCCTCTTTTCGGGAAACGGAAGCTCTGCGGTATTTTTCTTCCCATTCCCACCACGGAGCTCCGCCGTGCGCGTCCTTTATCGCCATGAACAGCGCGTAATCTCTCAGCCACGGCGTACGCGCTTCATATCCGTCCAAAGAAGCGCGGTCGCCGAAGTTTGCGAACGCGCGGCGCAACAGCGCGCGCTTGGATCCGCTGCAAAAAGCGTAATCGACGGCGTAGGGATAATCGTAGCGCGCTTTTTCGGCGTCCTCGCGAGATATAAGTCCGTCGCGGACCAGCCTGTCCGGATCGACGTACATGAAATTGCCCGCAAAAGCGCTGGTGCCGGAATAGGGCGACCACCCGGTACCGACGGTGGTAACGGGCAGAGTCTGCCAGTAATGGAATCCGCTCTCGATCAGAAAATCCGCGAACTTTTCCGTTTCCGCGCCGAAGCCGCCTATGCCGTATTTCGACGGAAGGGACGAGATGTTGAGCAATACGCCGCCACTCCTGTTCAGCATACCTTTTCCTCCTCTCCCCGCTCTGCGCGCGCGGCAAGCGCACGCGTAAAGAAGTCGTCCACCTGCTCCATGAACGCGTCGTCGATCGCAAACACGGTCTTTTTGTCCGAGAAGCGGTATCTGTCGTCCACGTTGTATTGGAATACGTTGGCGCCTTTCGCTGCGAGAGGTTCTTTTCTGTTGTTTCTGTAATCCTCGGATATCCTGCTCTCCGCCGCCACGGGCCGCGACAGCGTATGCCCTCTGTCCGTGAAAAGTATGTATTCGGCGTTGGGATTGACTATTTCGTCGCGGTGCACGTAAACCGAACAGTTGATCGGTACTGTGGGATCGTCCGAACTGTGCGCGACCAATACCGGACCGCCGTAAGCGTTTATACCGCTGACGCCGTCGCCCTTGGCGTCGTCGCCGTATTTGAGCAATTCGAGTATCCTGCTCCACGGCTTTATCAGCACCGCCAGCTTGCCGACGTAACGGCTCGCGTGTATCTTCATGATGTCCCACGTATCGTTGAAACCGCTCAAAGTGGCGACCGCGGTCAGTTCCTTGTGCCCGTAGTTCAGTACGTTGGCTGCGGCAAAACCGGACCAGCTGTGTCCGTAAACGAGGATAGGCAAGCCTTCGAACTCGGGACGCGACGCGCAGAAATTTATCGCGTTGTGCAGGTCTATCTTGGACTGCATCAGACCTCCCAGTCCGTCCCCTTCGCTGCGGCACGTTCCCGTCATGTCGAACGTGAATACCTCGTACCCCTTATCCACGAACCATGCGGTACGGTTGAGATATCCGTCCATATTGCAGCCTATGCCGTGACAGACCAGTACGAGCGCTTTGCCTCTGCCTTTTCCCTTTGCCGAATAACGGCACCCGGCAAGGCGGTTGCCTCGGGAGACGAAACTCATCTCCTGCCTGTCCATACGGTCCTTGTAGTCGTCGTATGTCACGGTGTTGAGCATAGGCGTGACCCTCTTACCGAATACGGCTTTCGAAAGGACCGCGGCGGCGGCGAGAGGCAGCACGACGGTCCACGCCAGCAGACCGAACACCATGAGCACTCCGACTTTCGCAGCCGTGACGGCGGCGCCTTTTTTGGGCTTTAAGCACACATCGGTTTTGACTTCTATCATATTCTCCTCCATATCATGACACCGTTGCAGTCATAGTGACGGTCAACGGAGATATAGCATTCGTTCTTTTCAGCGACAGCGTAACGTTGTATCTTCCGGTCTTTTCAAATACCGCGTTTACGTAAACGGGCACGGGATCTTTCAATATCTCCGCCAACTCCACGGTCACGGACGACCCGCTCGCGGTCGCGGATCCAACGCGCAGCGACGTCAGGCACTCCGCGGTCACGTCTGCGCCCGACGGATCGGTTATCCTGCCGTCCTCCGCCGACCCCGCAAGCGCAGACACGAATGCGTCCGTCGTTTCTTCGAGATAGTCCGACATCGGCTTAGGCGTCTTGGATTCCAATCCGTCGGGATCGCACGCCGCAGCGAACATAAGCGCCGCCGCGCATACGACGAATACCGCAAATGCAAAGCCCGCCCGCCTCTTCATATCAACGCCTTGCGAACTCCACCGTTATTTCCAGACCGGAAGGAGCGTTCTGTCTTGCTCTTATCGTCCCGCCCAGACTTTCGGCGATCGCTTTCGCTATCGAAAGTCCCAAGCCCGTCCCCTGTATGTCGCCCACGTTGGACGCGCGGTAAAATCTGTCGAATATCTTCTCCTCGTCGCCTTTGGGTATCCCTATGCCCGTATCGGCGACCGTCAGCACGCATCCGCCGCCCGTCGTATTCTTCAATCTCACGCTTATCCTGTCCCCTTCGCGCGTATATTTGACGGCGTTGTCGAGGAGGATGCTCGTCAGCTGTTTTACCTTGTTCCTGTCCAGGGACAGCTGCGTACTGTCTATGCACGCGATAAGCGCCTTGTTGTCCATGTTCGCAAGATCGGCGTACATATCCACTACGGACGCGACCGTATCGCTCACGCTGCCGTCTTTGCCCGCGCTCTTGTTCCCCGCGCGTACGATATTGAGCAGTCCCGAAGAGATATCCGTCATATAGTCTATCTCTTTAAGGCACGCCTGCAAGTCCTCGCGGGCGGCATCGTCCGTTACCGCGTCGGACGCGAGCACGTTGTCCAGATTGCCGCGTATGATCGCGAGCGGAGTTCTTATCTCGTGCGACATATCGTTGACGAACGCCTTCTGTTCGGAATAACTCGCGACTATCGGGCGCATCTGTATATAGCCCATCACGAGCGCGAGCACAACCGCCAACACGACGAAAACGCAGACGAACGCTATACTGCCGCCGCCGATGTCGGCGAGAGTTTCGTCCGCGATCCGATCGGGTACGAACAGTTTCAGATATCTCTCCCCCGAAGGATCGTCCAAGCGCGTGGTGTAAGTGGCAAATTCGTAACTCAGACCGTCGTCCGCAGTAAAAGTCTGGATCTGAACTTTATCGGTCTCGCCGCCGATGAACGGATTGAGTTCTCTCAAAAAATCGCTCGGCGTGGACAGTTCGTACTCGCCGTCGCCGCGCACGGTATAGATCGCGTACAGATAATACGGACTTTCCGGAGCATTATCCGAAACCAGTTCGGCATAAGAATATCCTTGCAGTTCTTCCGCGTATTCGCGGACGAGTTTTTCCGCGGCTCTGTCCCCGCTGTCGCTAACATAAAACCCGAAACAGATAAACAACGCCCCGTACGCCACCAAAAGTACGGCGACGTTGATGAGCGAAAATATGCCGAACCTGCGTTTTGTTTCCTTATCGAACCTTATCATACCTTTTCGGTCCACATATATCCGGTGGACTTGATCGTCTTGAGATTTACGTCGAAGCCGAACTGCGACAATATCTTGCGCAGACGGAAAATATTTATCTCTATCACCTGAGGACCCGTCTGCGAATAATACCCCCATATCCGATCGAATATCTGCTGTTTGGTCATTATGATCTCTTTGTTCCGCACGAGAAGTTCCAGTATGTCGTAGGTCTTGCGGTTCATGGGTACGTAATTGCCGTCGACGGTCACCATCTTGTTGACGAAATTGACTTCCATGTTTTTGTACGAATACACCGTACTGCGGAAACTCCCCGAAGTGCGGCGAAGCGCCGCCTCGCATCTCACGATGAGTTCTTCTCTGGCGAACGGCTTGGTGATATAGTCGTCCGCGCCTTCCTTGAAACAGTCTATCTTCTTGTCTATATCCGACAGCGCCGACAGAATGATGATCGGCATCAGATGCACGCGTCTTATCTCGCGCAGCACTTCCATGCCCGACAGCTTCCCGAGCATGAGATCGAGAATTATAAGATCGTAATAAGTCTTTTCGACGTCCTGCAACGCCTTTTCGCCCGAGAGCGCCGTGTCGACGTCGCCCAGTCCCGACAGAGCGACCGCCAGTATCTTGGAGAGCTTTTCGTCGTCCTCCACAACCAATATCCTCATACGTTCTCCTTACGGCTTGACGCCATACCTCCTGCGTCAATTATACAATAACGCGATAGTGCTTTCAATAGTTATCGGCAATTTAGTAAGATTTTTTTAATTTTTAAGTAATAAAGATTTTATTTTACGGCGCGGTTCCGCCGCAGACGACGTTTCCCGGACGAAAAAATATCCGACGCTGCAAAGCCGCGTCGGATACGTCTGCGATATATCGACTTTTTTCAGTTCTCGGTCACGATGCCGTATGCCGAGGTAAATTCTTCCGCCCTGTCCTCGGATATGAGCCCCTTTGCGTAATTGAGTTCCAGAATGGCTTTCATGGTGTCGGAAGCGGGAGTGTCGCTGCCGATGTCGTCGTCGACGGCAAAATCGCGCATGACTATGTTGAGCGCGGCAAGTCTGTCCGCGTTTTCGGGAAGCAGCAGTCCGCGAAGATATCCGTTCGCCTTTCCTCGGAACAGCGCCTCCGCCTCTTCGAGCCATCCCGTCGCCGTGATCTGCGACTGCAAAACGAACAGTCTGCTGCCGCTTCTGGTATCCAGGTAGACGTCGAATTGATCTATCAATGCCTGCGAACCCGTTTCGTAAGCGGTACGCTGTACGTTGTGAACGCTCCTCTCATAGTCCGATTGCAGAGAAGAACTCCTCTCGTAAAGGAAATCGTTCTGCGCGCACTTTTCCGCCGTGCGGTAGACGATCACGATGTTTTTGCCCCACCCGCGCATCTGTCCGAGTGTCACCGTAGAAGGATCGGAAGCGAGCTCTTTCGTCAGCACTCTTCCGCGGGATACCAACCCGTTTTCCAACGCCGCTATCACGGCGTCTTCGGTCGCGCTCCACGTATGCTGAAAGTCGAGGATGACTATCTCGGACGGATTTTGTTCGACAAAAGCGTTGATGTCGTCAACGGCTTCGTCCAACGTGATCATCTGAGGCGAGGCCACGAATCCGCCGTCCGAATCGCCGTGCACGAACGTGAGTTTCCCTCGCACTTCGGTGACTCTGCAATCGAAGTAGCGGACGCCTCCTTCCAGCATCGCGGCAAAGTCGCTGTTCTGCGTTCGCGAGATATCCGACTGTTCCGCAGTGCCGGCATCGTGCGCTCCCAGCATGACTATCTGTCCCAACGCCGCGTCGTCCTTTATGTATTCCATATAGCCTCCGTAATCCGGCTCGTCCGAACATGCTGTCAAAGTGGTGAACGACAGCGCCGCCAACACTACTGCCGCCGCCGTCAAAGCGATCTTTTTCATACGCACCTCCTCGCCGCCTCCGTCGGACGGCGCCGTCTTTCTTTTTTATTGTCCCTGCGCCCGTAAAACGCGAAGGTTTCTTTTATATACGACGATAATTTCGTTCCGCCGTTTTGCCGCGCTTATCGTAAATTTCGGGCGGCGGACAAATAGGATACGCGCCCGAAAGCCGCCCGGCAAGCCTTTATTTTTTGTCTTCGCTATCCCGCCGTTTGACCGTCATCCCGCAATACGGGCATACGACCGCGTCTGCGGTCCACTCGAGAGGAGCGTTGCAGTTGGGACATTTCCCGACGTCCACGAAGCCGCGCGTGCGGGGCTTTTTGACGCTGTCTTTGATGTTCCCGTCCTTGTCGACGGTGTATCCTTTGAGGCAGCCGTGCGATATCAGCCAATCCACGGACGCACGTACGGTCTTGTCCCTTTTGCCCAAGTGCTGAGCGATCGCCTCTATCGTATCGATATCTTCCTCTTCTATCGCCGCGAGAGTGGAAGAATATCCCGCCTTCGACGCGTATTGAGTCCATGCCACCGGCGCGCCGTAAAAACCGAGCACGACCAGCACGATACCTATGACCATCACCGCCGTGATCCCGTTGGTCGCGCCGAGCACGATCATGGGGATGCCCGCGACGAGTCCGACCGACAGCGCCACCGCAACGGCGAGGCCTTTGTTCTTTATCTTTTTCAGATTCTTGGCGTTTTCACTCATAGACTTCTCCGTTATTTATCCAAAAATACCGCCTTTTCGGCGAAAGGTTTGCGTTTTTTCGGCCGCGGTCCGTCGGCGGGATATCCCAGCGCAACGATCAGCCGCACTTTTTCTCCGCTCCCGAGAGGCAGAAGTTTCGCTATCTTCGTCGCCTGCAGCCATCCGATTATGCAGGTGCCCAGTCCCAGTTCGGTCGCGCGCAGACAGAGCGAGCCTATCGCGAAGCCGAGATCGTTTGCGGAAAAATCCTGGTCCTTTATCTTATCGGCGGCCTTGTCCGTCAGCGACGGCTTTGCCGTAACGACGATGAGCACCGGAGCCTTGTCCGTGAATCCGTTCGCGCCGAACAACTGCGTGTATCCCGCCACGGCGTTTTTGAGCTCGCCCTTGGTCACGTAAAATTTCCACGGCTGCTTGTTGCACGCGGACGGCGCCAACAGCGCGCATTCCAGACAATCGCGTATGAGCGAGTCGTCTACGTCGTCCGACCTGTAAGCCCTGCAACTGTATCTGCTCTCTATCGCATTCCTGACGTCCATTATCCCTCCCCGTGCCGCAGTCCCGTAAGACGACGCGGTACCCACAGTTATTTTACGATACAAGTATACCAAAACGCGCGAGGTTTAGCAACCGTTGACAAAATTCAGATGCGGGAATATACTGTAAGAACGGATTTTCGCCGAAAAAGAGGAGAAATGCGAACTTCGCTGTCGGAAAAGGAAAAATATCTATTCGAAACCGCGCCCGTGCCCAAAGCGGTCGCGGCACTCGTCATACCCACGGTAGTCAGTCAGCTGATCACGATCGTCTACAATCTCGCGGACACGTTTTTCGTCGGCAGGCTCGGCGACGAAACGATGGTGGCGGCGATCACCCTGTGTCTTCCGATATTCATGCTGCTCACGGCGACGGCGAATCTGTTCGGCATAGGCGGCGCGTCGGTGATGTCGCGCGCTCTCGGCGCGGGCGACGGCGATAAGGCTCGGCGTGCGGCAAGTTTCGCTATATGGGGATCCGTGATCGCCGCGGCGGTCGTAGCGGTCGTGTTCGCGGCGTTCGAAACTCCGCTCTTGACCGCCTTCGGCGCGGAAGGCATGAGATTGGAATATGCGGGCGACTACCTGATGTACACCGTTGTAGGCGGCGCTGTCCCGACGGTCCTCTCATCCGTGCTCGCACATCTCGTACGCGCCGAGGGCAAAGCCGCTCATGCAGGTATCGGGCTGTCGCTCGGCGGACTGCTGAACGTCGCGCTCGACCCCCTGTTCATCTTCGATCAAGGGCTGGGCATGGGCGTAAGCGGCGCGGCTTTGGCAACGCTGCTGTCCAACATCGCAAGCGCGGTCTATTTTGCGGCGGTCGTACTGTCGTCGAAAAACTCGGTCGTGACTTTCCGTCGCGTAAAAGGCGCTTTCGGTCGGGCGGTTTCCCTCAACGTACTGTCGATAGGGCTGCCCGCCTGTATGATGTCGCTGATGACCACCTGCTCCAATCTGACGGTCAATTACCTCATGGCGGCATACGGCGACGCCGCGATCGCGGGGATAGGCGTGGCAAAACGCATCAATATGGCTTCGTTCGCGATCACGCAGGGCATCACGCAGGGGACGCTCCCGCTTATCGGCTACAATTTTTCGGCGGGCAATTCGCGGCGTATGCGCGGCACGGTCGTATTCATGACCGCGTGCACGCTCGGATTCGCTTTGATCTCCCTTACCGTCTCGCTCTGTATCCCCGAGCAGCTTATCCGCGCGTTCATCGACGACGACCCGTCCGTGGAATACGGGGCGCGCTTCCTGCGCATTATCTGTTACGCGGTGGTATCGGCGGCGATAGGCTTCGTCGCGATGACGGTATTTCAGGCCACGGGCAAAAAAGTCCGCGCGACCGTTTTGTCCGTGCTGCGCAAAGGCGGACTCGATATCCCTTTGATGTTCATACTCGATCCGATATTCCCCGCAACGGGCATCGCGATGGCAACGCCGATCGCCGACTATACCGCGGCTTTCGTCGCGATCGTACTCCTCGTTCATTTTTTCAGTACGCAGCGTAAACGCGCCGACTTATTTCCGTCCGCCGCTCCTTCCGATACCGCCGAAAAACCCGATACGTATCCGCAAAACCGAAAATAACAAATCGCCGCGCATAAGCGCGACGATTTGCCGAAAAAACACGATCACCTTTTCAGATCAGCTTCCTTGATAGCCGTTTTTCCCCGGCTGACCAGCCTCTCCCTTACGTTCGTTCCCCCATATGGTATAACTCGGCGTTCCGGCCGAACCTCCCGAGCCTCCGGTTCCGCCGTTGCCCGGAGTGCCATCTTTCTCAATCAATGTCCCGTTGTTTTCGATCCTACCGGCATACAGGGCAATACCGGCGCCTCCGCCGTTACCTCCGTCGCCGCCGTCGCCGCCGTTGCCGGGATTTACGGTAGTGACGCCAAGAGAACCGTTTTTCCCGGGGCCTCCTTTGCCTCCGTCGCCGCCGTTTCCGCCGTCAGCGCCGTTGCCTCCTTTACAATAGAGCGAAGCTCCTGTTTGGATGACCAAAGTTCCTTGATATCTGACTCCGTATGCACCGCTCGCTCCGAGCCAACCGTCTTCGCCGTCGCCGCCGTCCGTGCCGATATTTTCGGAATTGTCCACCCCGTCTTTACCGTTATACACTCCAAAACCGTTGCCTCCGTAAACTTCCACATTTTCGGCTCCCACAGTCATATACCCTTTCGAGGTACCTCCCTCTATACCGGCAGACATCAAAACGTTTTCATGCGCTGCGTAAACCCAATAGTCGCCTCCTTTTATGACAAAGTTTTTTCCGAGCAGCGTCAGATCATTGTTGACCTTGACGGCAGGATTTCCGTTTATTACCGAAACTTCTCCTGCTTCCAGCGTTACATTGTTGTATGAGTACAGCTCGAGATCGGGACATTGAGACGCGTCTACTGCGCTTGTGCTGTTTGTCGCCGTCATGGAGATATTATTGAAATTTATGACTAGCGGAGTCGTACGAGCCTCTATCTCTATCTCAGTGTCCTTCCATGACGAACCTCCTCCGTAGAAGGTCACTTCGCAGACATTGGTTGCAATGACAAAATGGCAGTCTCTTTGAGTTATTCCTCCCGTACAATCCACATATGCGACGCCGATTGAGGTATCTATGTTTATTCTCGATATATCTCTCGCCGTGTACGTGTCCCTGCTCGTGGCGTAACTCAAAGCGGCGTTTATCTTTACGCCGTCCGTCGCGCTGAAATATTTATCGATCCCGAGCGATGCGGCATTGAGCGCGGAGATTTTTTTGCCGTCATAAGTCCAATTATCGAACCTCCAGCCTCTGACGTATATCGATTTCAGCGGGACGCTCCCGTCCGCGACCGTATAGGACGACGGATTTCCTCCGTTGTCATTCGGATAGGAGATCAAAACCGTTACCGGAGTTTTTTCGAGCGTCAGAGCGACGGTCACGGCTCTGTCTCCTTCGGTCCAGAAATCGGTCAGATCTTCTTTATCGATCTTTCCGCCGAGGGGATACGACGTCTTTTTGTTGTCGTTGACAAACCTGAACAGCACGTTGTAACCTTTATATCCGCTGGCGCCGTATCCGTACGCTTCTATCGTACTTGCTATCGTATAGCCGTCCGAGCTTACGGAATATGTATTACCGTTGATCTGCACGCTGTACGCGACTTCCTTCGTTGACGCCACAAGGCGTACGCCGGTGCAATCGGGCACTCCGTCCCCGTCCGTATCCAAATTATACTCGCTGCCAATACCGGGAGTGAGATCGACGAGAGCGCTTCCCTCCGCGAACGATACAACCGAATTATCGGAGAGCTTCCATCCCGTGAGATAATACAGGGATTCGTCCTCCAAGCCGAACGCTATTTCGGGAAACGCCGATGTGACCTGCTCCCCGTAAGATATCTTTATCCCGTAAGCCACGTCGTCATTCGTCGGATAAGGCGGTATGAATTCGGCAAGATACGTTTCGATCTGCCACACGGGCGTAAACTCGTAATGATCGACTCCTCCCTCAACGCCTGTCTTTTCATATGTGAACGTTTTGAGAAAGTATCCCTGTTTCTTGCCCTCGGGCAAGGATACGTATGCCGATTTAAGATTGATCAGCTGATCTATAAGATCTCCTTCTATGTAAACGCCTTGGGGCTCGTTGCCGACGAGTTCTTCACCCGTCCACCATTTGGACGACAGATCATCGAAATTTATCTCCATCACAACGGCGCGCAATGTCCATGTAGCTTCGAGCGACAGCGAATCTTCGAGCAATACGTCAAGGCTGTCGCCGTTCTCATTCGTATACAGCACATTGCCGACCGCCCAACCGTTAAAGTCGTATCTCTCCTTGGTCGGTACCGGCAGAGAGAAAGTCTTGCCATAGTAATAGGTCTGTCCGCTGTTGTCGGAGTATATATTTCCGTCGACGTACAATGTTATCGGGACCTCCTGCAAATATTCGCTCACGGTCAGAGTATAGGTGCCGGAGTTCCGAACCACTATATAATAAGTTCCTGCGTCAAGCAGATATCCGTGATCGAGCGGCACGGGATACATATTAGAGTTATAGACCGAAAGCTCGTTGGACGGATAAACGGACAATCCCACACGCAGAGGTCCGTCTGCGGTGAAAGCAAAGGTCTCGCTTCTACCTCCCGTAACGGACAGAGGCGTCTCGAACTCTACCGTCGTGCCGTGCGGCATCAACGAGAACGTTCCTCCTTTGTTCAGTTTGACAAAAGTATACACGTTGCTTTCATACATCAGTACTCTGTCTGTATTTTGCGACAGCAAGACGCCGTTCTCGAATACGTCGTAACTGCCTCCGTCGAGACTGTAATTCGCGTCGGCGCGAGCCGTATGCGTAAAGATATCGTTGAACCCGTCCGAGCATTCGAACACCTCTCCCATCACGGTCACGGGCGTTTTCACGCTCTCCGAAAAATCCACGGCGAGTACACCGTCGTCAATGTTGTTCTCGGACAGCACATAAGCGCTCGTCCCCTGCGCGAGATAATACCCGATCGTTTCCTCTTTCAACTGAGCGCCGTGCACATCGACTATTTCGGAATATTCGCCCTTGACCTCGTACAACTGCGAATATACCGAGTCATAGCGATAATACAACGGTACTCCCCTGTATCCGTTATCTCCGATATACAGATCGTTTCCGACAGACAGTTCGACTCGGGCAGGAGCATCGGTCTTGTTGACGCAGATCAGATAGTATCTTTCGTTTGCCGCCATCGGATAATTCACCACAAGTTTGTCTCCGCTCTTCACGGCTTTGCCGCATATATCGAGCTGCCTATCGGCAATATACAGATCAAAATCGTCTATATCCGCCGCAGACGTCAATTCTATTACGGGATTGCAATCCTGAGAATTGATATACAGATGGTAAGATACCCCTGTATCTATCTCGCATTCCTCCCCGACGGAGATCCCCTGCTCCCGCCATATGTAAACGCCCGAAAACAAACATTCTCCTCCGAAATCTGACGTTGTGTATACGGGTTGCTCCCTGTTGTCGCCGGTAAAATCCTCATCGGAAGGATGAATAATTATTTGATAGTCTTCTTCACATTTCAAATAATAAAAGCCATCGACTCCCTTTTGTATGCCTTCAATGTTAAGTTCATACCCTTCGGGACATCCGAATCCGTAAAGGCCGCTCTTGTCGGGTCTGAATTTAAGCACGCGTCCTCCCACAAGCGGAACGCCGTTGTATCCGTCGGAGAGCGCGAACGTCTGTCCGTCAAAGTCCATTTGTTCGCACTCCACAATGTTTTCCGTCATATTGAACAGCGTCTGTGCGCCGAGCGTCGATATTGTTTTTGGCGCTTCCAAAGCAGAGTGTTTCTTGATAGGGATCTCCATATAATTATAGATAAAATATCTCGCAAAATCGGGATTGTTTATCCTGAAAAATACCTCAACATAATCGCCGACGTCCAAATATTCGTTTTCGGCATTGGCCTTGGTTATATTGATGCTCTTGTTCAAATGTCCGTATTTCACTATCTGCCCTTCAGGCGTCATGGGGAAAGACTTTCTGCCGTGATTGTTTGCCGAACTTACCGTCTTGTACGTAAACGAATCTACCACTTCCAGAACCGACGTTGCCAGACTGTACGCCATATTCAACTTGGATACCGCTTTGATCGTCGCGGTAGTGGTTTCGAACGCCTGTTCTATCATATCGGGATACATACCAGCCACTTCGATGACCGCGTCGCCCGACGCGCTGACCGGGTCGCCCTGTTCCAGCAAAGTCACGTCTCCGTCGTAATTAGCCTCTACGAAAAAAGCGCCCGTCATGTCTGCGTTAAACTCTCCCGAAAGATTGTCCACCTGCCCGTCCGCATCGTATATCGTTGAGCTGAAGAACGGTATCCCGAGCAACAGCGTCTCCGGATCATCCATAGGATTGATCCCTAACGCCGTCTTGGTATATGCCTTTCTATATACGACTTCGATTCTGACGCTATACTCCGTCGTATCTGTAAACTCACTATTGTGATAGATCTCAAACAGCAGTACGCGGTTTATCCACCAGTTTATGTCCAACACAAAGCCGTAATTTACCCCGAGAAAGGATATCACCGCGGAGTCCGAACCTATCGAACCGAACAACTCCGTAGGGACGTACTGCCAGAGATTATCCTCGTTGATAAGATCGGGATTATCCGATAAACCGTCCGGCAATTCCTTGTCATTAAATCTTGACAGATCGGACACAACGCCGTCATGCTCCACTATATAAGGAGTTATATTTTTCTCCTGCGATTCTTCCGCGATCACTACTGTCGGCGCCGTCGAAAAAGCGACGGCGCACAACAGGACCGTCAGCAAGAGCAATATCATTGCCATGCCCGACTTTGCTTTTGTGCTTCTTTGTTTTGTCGTCATACGTATACCTCCTTCTTACGTATAATTTTTTATTTTGCTCATATCGGGATAAGCACCCGCTTCCGCCGTCGTATAAAAAAGCATATCCAGCTTTTCGTCTATCTGTTCTTCCGTATACTGGGAGATCGTACATTCTCCGAGATTGTACACTCCGTTGAACACCGCGTCCTCTCCTACAAGATACGCTATCGCCCCGGCTCCACTATTGTCCGTATAAGGAAATTCAAGCTGCACCTTTCCCGTATTCACGCAGTTGGTCATCTCTCCGTATTGCTCGGTCACAAAAGACGCCATATGTGTACGACAGCCGTTATATTCAGACGTCAGATCCCCGACATTGAGACAGTTTTCTATCTTTCCGTAATTCCTGTATGCGAAATAGCCGTAGTTCAACGGCGCATGAGTATCGCTGAACGGATCTCTCGCGTAATCATGGAAATGCACGTTCATCTTGACGTTTTTTATCGTGCCGTAATTGTTTTCGCACACTACGTTAGAAAACTCTCTCATGGGCTGCAATCTGCCCTGCATATAAAAGAATGCGTTCTGGATCACTCCGTCCTCTTCCAATGTCGTCACCAATGTGCTTGATCCGCTTATTCTGAGCGCATAGTTATTTCCGTTGAATATGCCCGAATAGGTTTCCGGCAGATAATCTTCCGCCCATGACACACGAATATCCTCAGTCAAAATCATATTTTCGTTTCCCAAAAGTAATTCGGATTGATTACCTCTGCATACCTTATATAAAACGCTATCCACTTCCACTGTCTCCGCGTCGTCAGGGATATACACGTGTCCTTCGCGGTTGTCGTAGTTGCGGCCCTCTATCTCACTCTCGGGAGGCAGATTGGTCTGCTTCACGTTCACCGTCAGCGTGTACGAATTGGACAGCTCGCCGTTGGTCACTTTTATTTTAAACTTTGCTTCCCGATTGTTTACATATATCTTGTCGAGGAACGTATAATATCCCCCCTCGTTTTCGTAAAATACGGTGTATTCCGCTCCCGGGCTGACTATCAGATCGTCTATCCGAAGATAATTGGTGTACGGTACATCTACTGTCAGGTCGCTCGAACCTTCGTAACCGAAATTGTAATTTATATCCTTCCATTCCGCCATATAGCCGTTGACCCTTACAGCCACCAGATCCGCGCTCGGCTCGGGCGCTTCCTCGCCGTCGTCACACGCCGCAAAACACGCGATCACGCTTACCGCTACCGCTACTATCAATACAAGCATTGCGAATTTTCTGAGTTTCATATAATACCTCCTTTTTACGTATAATTTTTTATTTTGCTCATATCGGGATAAGCACCCGCTTCCGCCGTCGTATAAAAAAGCATATCCGGCTTTTCGTCTATTCTGTTCTTCCTTTTAATATTTACTTCTCCACCGCAACGCGGATCTTGTCATGTGTGAGAGCTACCGCCGGGCAATCGGCGGAATATCTCCGTAAAGAAAGTCGCAAAACACAAAAAAACCGCCGCAAAAACATTACGCTTTTTGCGTGCGGCAGAAACGCCGATATTGCGGCGTCTTCGACGATCTGTATTTTGCAACGCAGGATCTAATGATAATATCCGTAAGAGTTCCCCCCTTCTTTCTTATATTTATATTCTACTATATCCCCGCGCATATGTCTACCTTTTGACACGTCTCCGCGATCGGAATTTGCGTAAAGAGCCGTCGATCGCGGAAGAGCGTATTGCGACTTTGCGCGTAAAATATTAAAATATATTCCTAAAAAGATAAATAATCCGAAAAAGTCCGTTTTCGTTGTTTTTTCGTCGGGCGACGTAAAAATAAGACTCCGCCGAAGCGGAGCCTTTGTCTAAGGTACGCCCTCTCAACCCTTTGTGGAGTAGTTGGGAGCTTCTTTTGTGATCGAAATATCGTGCGGATGGCTCTCGACAAGCGCCGCGCCGGTGATCTTGATGAACTTGGCGTTTTTGCGCAGAGTGTCGATGTCCTTCATGCCGCAATATCCCATACCGCTGCGCAGACCGCCCATGAGTTGGAACACGACGTCCGCAAGCGAGCCGCGGAAGGGAACGCGCCCTTCGACGCCTTCGGGGACGAGCTTCTTGGCGTTGCTCTGGAAATATCTGTCCTTGCTTCCCGCCGCCATGGCGCCCAAAGACCCCATGCCTCTGTACACCTTGAAGCTTCTGCCCTGGAATATCTCGATATCGCCGGGGGTCTCCTCGGTGCCTGCGAACAGACTGCCTATCATGCACGCGCTGGCGCCCGCGCCGAGAGCCTTGACGATGTCGCCGGAATACTTGATACCGCCGTCGGCAATGATGCGTCTGCCCATCTTGTCCGCCGCCTCCGCGCAGTCCATTATCGCTGTGATCTGCGGGACGCCGATGCCCGCGATTATACGCGTGGTACATATGGAACCGGGACCTATGCCCACCTTGACGACGTCGGCGCCGTGGTCGATGAGAGCCTTGGTGCCCTCCGCCGTAGCGACGTTGCCGACGATGTAGGTGACCTGCGGATAGGCGGCTTTGATCTTCGCGACCGTATCGAGCACTCCCTTGGAATGACCGTGCGCGGTGTCGATCGTGATCACGTCCACCTTCGCCTCGACCAGCGCCGCAACTCTGTCGAGAACGTCGTTGGTAACGCCTACCGCCGCGCCCGCAAGCAGTCTGCCGCTCGCGTCTTTGGCGCTGTTGGGGTATTTGATCGCCTTCTCTATGTCCTTTATCGTTATGAGTCCCTTGAGGTTGAAATCTTTATCTACGAGAGGAAGTTTCTCGATACGGTGAGCGCCGAGTATCTCCTGCGCCTGTTCCAGCGTCGTGCCGACGGGAGCCGTAACGAGGTTCTCCTTGGTCATGCACTCGCCTATCGTCTTGGTCATGTCGGTCTCGAATCTGAGATCGCGGTTGGTGATGATGCCGACCAACCTGGTCCCCACGGTGACGGGTACGCCGCTGATCCTGAACTTGCGCATCAGATCTTCCGCTTCCGCCAACGTATGTTCGGGGCTGAGATGGAACGGATTGGTGATGACGCCGTTCTCGCTCCTCTTGACCTTGTCGACCTGCTGAGCCTGTTCCTCTATCGTCATATTCTTGTGAATGATGCCGATGCCGCCTTCCCTCGCGATCGCTATCGCAAGTTCGTATTCGGTGACGGTATCCATGGACGCGCTGAGCAGCGGTATGTTCAGTCTGATCTTATCGGTCAGCTGCGTCGTAAGATCCACCTGATAAGGCAGTACCTCGGAATATGCGGGGATCAGGAGCACGTCGTCGAAAGTAAGTCCTTCTTTGATTATTTCAGCCATAAAAATCTCCTTTGCACTTTTTATAATTTTATAGCTTTTGCGTGCGCAAAGTCAAACACTTTGAAGCGGTATTCGACTTTTTCGACGCGGACGCGGCGCCGTTCTTCGATTTTTCCGTCACTTTTCGGAGCCTGTGTCGGATACCGAACAATCGGGGACTTTTTGTCCGATATTTTTTCCGACTCAATATATTTGCGCCGGCTTGTCTTTTTCTCCGAATGATGTTATCATATTAACAACCCGAGCCCGAGGGCGCGGAAAAGTAACCGAAGAAGTACCGGGGAGCGCAACTATGACCGAACAGGAAATCCTATCGACAGTCGAGCAACTTACGCCGAAAGAAAAAGCCGCGTTGTGCAGCGGCAAAGACTTCTGGACCACGAAATCCGTAGAAAGACTGAACGTGGGAAGTTTCGTCATGTCCGACGGACCGCACGGTCTGCGTAAGGAAAACGAAGACGACGACAATCTCGGCATGAAGATGTCTTTCCCTGCGACCGCTTTCCCTCCCGCAGTCAATATGGCGAGTTCCTGGGATCCGGAGCTCGTGCGCGAGATCGGCGTCGCTCTGGGCGAGCAATGCCTGGATCAGAAAGTCGACATCATTCTCGGCCCCGGAGCGAATATAAAGCGCTCTCCCCTTTGCGGCCGCAATTTCGAATATTTTTCGGAAGATCCCTATCTTGCGGGCAAACTGGGCACCGCTTATATCAAAGGCGTCGAGTCCACGGGGATCGGTACGTCGCTCAAACATTTCGCTGCCAACAACAACGAATATCTGCGCATGACGATCAACAGCGTAGTCGATGAACGCGCTCTGCGCGAGATATATCTGTCCGCTTTCGAAGAGAGCGTGAAACAGGGCAAACCCCGCACCGTCATGGCGTCGTACAACAAGATAAACGGCGTGTACGCGACGGACAATCCGAGACTTCTCACGGACATTCTGCGCAAAGAATGGGGCTTCGACGGACTGGTCGTCAGCGACTGGAACGCGACAAACGACCGCGTGGCGGGCGTAAAAGCGGGCATGGATCTCGAAATGCCTACCAGCGGCAGCAAAAACGACCGCCGCATCCTCTCCGCTCTCAAAAACGGCGATCTGACCGAGCGGGAACTCGATACCGTCACCGAAAGGATACTCCGCACGCTCTGTCAGTGCGAAGCAGGACGAAAAGATTTTTCCGCGGATTACGACAAAGCTCACGCGCTTGCGAAACGCGCCGCCTGCGAATCCGTGATATTGATGAAAAACGACGACGGACTTCTGCCTCTGAGCGAAGGACAGCCGCTGCTCGTTCTGGGCAAACTCGCCCGTCACAGCCGCTATCAGGGAGCCGGTTCGAGCAGGATAAACCCGTACAAGCTCGTTTCGCTGTGCGACGCGCTTGACGCGGAAGGGATAAAATACGAATACCGCGACGCCTATTCGCTCGACGGCGACGGAAAAGATTCCGTCCTCGAAGCCGAAGCGCTTGCCGCCGCCGAAAATTTCGACGGCACGATATTGTGCTGCATCGGTCTGACCGACAGCTACGAAAGCGAAGGCTACGACCGCAGTCATATGCGTCTGCCCGACGCGCACAACGACCTCGTGTCGAGGCTCGCGGCGCTGGGCAAAAAGACCGTGTTCCTGCTGTTCGGCGGATCGCCCGTGGAAATGCCGTGGCTGGACCTCGCGTCCACTCTCGTCAACGCCTACCTTCCCGGCGAAGCGGGCGGCGAGGCTCTCACGGACATCATATTCGGCAGAGTCAATCCTTCGGGAAAACTGGCGGAAACGTATCCGTTCGCGCTGGAAGACAACGTCAACGCGCAATACTTCCCGATGGGTCCCAAAAACGTGGAATACCGAGAAAGCATCTTCGTGGGATACAGATATTTCGACAGCGCGCACAAGGACGTCGCTTTCCCGTTCGGACACGGTCTGAGTTATACGCGATTCGAATACGGCGATCTGTCCGTGAGCGACGACAAGGTATCCTTTAAGATCAAAAACGTGGGCGATCGCGCGGGAGCCGAAGTCGCGCAGCTGTATATCCGCGACCTCTCCCCCGTCGTTTTCAAAGCGGATAAGGAACTCAAAGGCTTCGCCAAACCGTTCCTGCAACCGGGCGAAGAAATAACGGTGGAACTGCCGCTGAACAAAAGGTCTTTCGCTTTCTACAATACCGAAACAGAAAGTTGGTACGCCGCGAGCGGAGAATACGAGATCCTCGTCGGTTCGTCGTCGCGCGACATCAGACTGTCGCAAAAGAGATATTTCCGTCTGGACGATCCGCAGCCCGTCAGGGATCTGCGCAAAGAGTGCCCTGTCTACTACGCCTTGGACAACGCCGCGGATATACCCGACGACGACTTCAAAGCGCTTTACGGAGCGCCCATACCTCCGAACCTGCCGAGCAAGCGCGGCGAATTCGACGAAAACACCACGATAGGCGAATTCGGGTGCTGCCTTATCGGCAAGATAATACTCAAACTCGCGCCGTCGATCATCAAGACCCAGGTCCCCAACGCGGACATGACCACAATGCTTATACTTACGCAGGGAATGAAGAGCATGCCTCTACGCGGACTCGTAGGCATATCGAGCGGCATAATCGACAGCCGCCTTGTGGACGGTCTGCTGTATTGGGGCAACAAAAAGCGCTTCAAAGGTCTTATCAAAATGATCCACGGACTGATATGCTCTCTCGACAACATCGCCCGTAAGGATGAACGCAACCGCCAGCGCAAGGAGATGAAAAAACGTCTTAAAGCCGAAGAGAAAGCTCGCGCCGCGGAGGAAAAAGCCGGACGAACGGACGGACGCTGACGGATCGTCGGCGTAAAAACACGACAACGCAAAGGAACGGGACGATCCCGTTCCTTTTGCTTTGAAGCGAATGCGGTTTTACGGAAATTTTCCCTGCCCGTGAACGTTTTACGGTCTTACCCTGCTGGTGACGACCTCTCCCGTCAACGGATCGAGAAGCACGCTCATGTCGTCGTTTCTGTCCGCAACGAAAGATACGTACCAATAGTATTCGCTGTCCATATCCGTCTTGCCGTTGACGAATCTTATGTATATCTCGCGCTGCATACCGCCCTCGGCGGCAAGTTCGGCGTCTATCTCCGCCTTGAAATGATTGTAAGCCGCGTCGAGAGCTTGCAGCGGAGTGATCGCTCCTTCCATCTTGTCGGCAAGCTCGAACGTTATCGGCGCGTCGGGAGCGGCGCTGTCGGTCACCGTAAGAGTTTGAAGCGCTCCGAGCGCGGACGCGTTCTCGATCTTGGCGACGAGTCTGTTGCCGATCACGCTGCGCGAAAGCGTACCCTCGACTTTGCCGTCGGCTCCCCGGAGCGCATACGTATAGGTCGATTCTTCCGCGATCTGAGGTAGCGTTACTATCACGCTGGTCACGGTTTCCATGTCGCCCACGCTGCCGTCCGCGACGAATACCGTTTCCCGATCGAGCGTGGACACGGACACGTGCGCGTCGTCGGTCTGTCCGATATACTGCGTCGTCTGGCGGCTGCTGACCTTTTCGTCGAGCTGTTCGAGCACGGTCAGAGGTTCGTCGCACGCCGCAAAGCCGAAAAGGCACGCAGTCAATGCTGCGATGCATACTGCGATGATCAATAATTTCTTTTTTGCCATAAACCCTCCGTTGGTACGCTATATGTTACTACGCCCCCTACAAGGTTATGACAACAAAATCGCGCGTCGGCTCTCTCCGTCCGGCTCATCCCGAGCCGCGAACGTACGGGCGAAACGAAAAAAGACGCCGTATGCGTCTTTTCGTTCACGGGATATCCTCCCCGTGCGTTCTCCGGTCTTTCGGCAAATGTCGCTTTCGTTTACCGAAGAGAGGTCTTTGCCTCCGATACGATATTACTTGAAATACTTATCCTCTATGGCGGATATCTTGTCTATCCTGTTTTTGTGCCTGCCGCCCCCGAAAGGCGTGTCCAGCCATATGCCCACGAGTTTCGCCGCCGTTTCCGGCGACATTATCCTTCCGCCCAACGCTATTATGTTGGCACAGTTGTGTTCGGCGATCATCTGCGCGGTGAATTCGTCGTGGCAGACCGCCGCGCGTATCCCCTTGACCTTGTTGGCGGCGATGGAGATGCCTATCCCCGTACCGCACATCAGCACGCCCTTGTCGCACTCGCCGCTCGCGACGCTCTCCGCCACTTTCAGCGCATAATCGGGATAATCCACCGATTCTCCGTCGAAACAGCCTTTGTCCGCTATCTCGATGCCTCTCTTTTGCAGTTCGGCGACTATCGCGGGTTTGAGCACTATCCCGCCGTGGTCGCATCCCATAGCTATCTTCATCTATATCTCCTTCCGACGGCACGCCGTCGTCTTTATTTGCCGCAGAATCTGTCCAGCACCGCCGCCGCGAGCGATTCGAGCTGTCTTGCGCACTCCTCGTAGACCTCTTCGCCGCCGCCGTACGGATCGGGTATCTCGTGTCCTATAAAATCGTTGGCTGAATACAGCTTCGACGGGTCGGCGAATTTTTCGAGCGCAAGCTTGTGGATAGGCGTCATACATATCACCGCGTCGCTGTCGGAAAGGTCTTTTTCGGTGACCTTTTTACTTTGATGCGTAAAGAATATGCCCCGTGCGGCGACCGCCTTCGCGGCATTCTCCGTCATGGGATCGCCGTAAGGACAGCCCGTGCCGGCACTGTCGACGACGACGTCGTTCAAACCTCTGCTCTCCGCCATCCATTCGGTGATAGCCTGCGCCATAGGCGAGCGGCAAGTATTGCCGGTGCATACGTACAAAATCTTCATATTTTCCCTCTTTTACGGATACGTATCCGTTTATTTCGGCAGTCCGACCCTGCGGCCTCCCGCCGATTTGTTTACTCTGTTCATGACCGAGCCGCATATACCGTCGTCGCCCAGATCGACGAATATGATGCCGTCGGCGTGTTTTTCGGCATACCTCAGCGCTCCGTACACGTTGCGGCACACCTCTTCGTCCGTCTTTCCCAACGACAGAACGCCTTCTCGTCCCAACGCTTTACAGTCGCTCTCCCTCGCCAGTATAAGATAACGCTTGCCTTCCGCTCTGCGCGCGGCGTATTCGGCGGCAGCCGCGTCGGGTCCGTCCGCGACCACCGTGTCGCACTTCGGCGCATAATGCTTGTATTTCATGCCCGGAGCCTTGGCGACTTTGACCTCGCCGCGGAAAGTGGTCACCTCTCCCAACACCTCAGTCAGCATTTCCTCGGTGACTGCGCCGGGTCGAAGGATCGTAGGCACGTCGGAAGAAAGGTCGATTATCGTGGATTCTATCCCCACTCCGCACTCTCCGCCGTCTATGATCAAAGGTATCCTGCCTTTCAGATCCTCGTAAACGTGAGCCGCGCTTGTAGGAGATATGTGCGCGGATACGTTTGCCGACGGAGCGGCTATCGGTACGCCGCACTCCCGTATGAACTCCCGCGCGACTTCGTGCGACGGCATCCTTATGCCTACCGTAGGCAAACCCGCGCTGACCGCGTTCGGTACGGCGGGACTTTTGGGAAGTATCAAGGTGACGGGACCCGGCATGAACGCCTTCGCAACGGCTCGCGCCGCGTCGGAAAACTCCGTGACCAGACCTTCCGCCTGCTCCGTATCCGCGATGTGGACTATCAGAGGATTGTCCGAAGGTCTGCCCTTCGCCCTGTATATTTCCGCCACCGCGTCGGCGTTGTACGCGTCCGCGCCGAGTCCGTAGACCGTCTCGGTCGGAAAGGCGACGACTCCGCCGCGTTTTATTATTTCGGCGCCGCGCAGCAATGCGCCGCGGCCGCTCGCTATCTCGGTCTCCATCGTTATCTATATGATATCCCAAAGCGCGCGGCGAAGCAAACGTTTTGCTCCATTTTGTCCGATAGGACGGTTTCGGCGCTTCCGCCGCCCGGAAGCTTTACGTTTTTTTGTCGCTTCTTGCGGAATTTTTTGCGCACGAAACCGATACCGAAAGCCCGTTTTCCGCATTTTCACGCAAAAAAGCTCTCTTTTTCGATTTTACTTCTTTACAATCGGTATTATGATGTGGTATATTGATATATATAAACTGACGCAAGACGTCGAAAGGAGTTCATTATGCCGGTCAACATAGTTTCGTCCGCTCTGACCGATCCCGCGTTCGGCAGCGGCATACCCGCATACGTATTCATCATCATAGCGGCGGTAGTGCTTATCGCCTGCGTGATCGTCATTATCGCAGTGTCGAAAGCCGGCACGAAAAAGGCGAAGAAAAAAGCGAAAAAGATCACCGACGAAGCGGAACAGACCGCACCTATCGACGAAGCCGCGCCGGAAGCGCAGCCCGTACCCGCGGAGAATGTTCCCGACGTCACGTCCACTTCGGGCGAGAACGAGGAAGTCAATCTCTCCACTCTGCCCGAGGACGCGCCGATAGAGGAAGCGCCCGTACCGGAAGCGACGGCGCCCGCGGAAGAGGTCAAAGCGGAAGAACCCGCTCCTCAGCCCGAACCCGAACCTGCTCCCGAGCCGCAGCCTGAACCGCAGCCCGAGCCCCAACCCGAACCGCAGCCCGCGGAAGAACCCGCTCCCGCGCAGGAACCCGTCGCGGCGGAGACCGAACCCGCTGCCGCGGTTGCCGAAGCTCACGCCGAAGAACCGAAGCAGGACGCGGTAGTAGTCGCTCCCGCGAAGCCCAAGAGAGTCCCGCCCGTAAGGACGAAGAAAGACGCGGCGGCACCCGCCAAAAAGCCCGCTCCCGCGAAACAGGAGCCCAAAAAAGCCGAAGAAACCCCGACGGCAGGCAACGTCACCGTATTGTTTGACGCTCCCGCCACCGACGGTCCCAAAGGCAAATACGTCATCATCAAGGACGACGGCAATCCGATGCGCCCCTACAAGTTTCAGCTCAAAGCCAACAACGGGCAGGTACTGTACGAGAGCGAAGGCTATAAGATCAAACCCAAGGCGAAGCAGATCGAAGCTTTCCGCAATACGATCAACAACGGCACGTCCGTTATCGACGAGGAAAAGAACGGCACGTTCAGATACAAACTTTTCAAAGCGGACGGCATTACGCTGTACGGCGTAGGCGAAGGCTACAAGAGCAAAGCCGCCGCCGAGAGCGCGGTCGAATCGGTGAAATACTTCTGCAACGCGTCCAACACGCTGGAAGACACCACGGTAGAAGCCTGAACTACGACGATTTAAAGAGCGCGCCCGATAAGGGGCGCGCTCTTTTCGTATTCCCGAGCTAACGATACGATCGTGACCGTCAGACGGTCTTGGCCTCTATCAACACCGCATCGCCGCCGAAAACGACTTCTCCCGCTCCGGCGGGAACAAAAAACGTATCGCCCGCACAAACGTCGCAGGTCACTCCTCCGACCGATATGCTTCCGCTTCCGCCGACGCAGGTGAACGCGGAAAAAGACGCGTCCGAAACGTAAGCGCCGCGGCAGCGCTTCGCGTCGTAACGCACGGACGTGAAATAACGGCACGAAGCGAGTTCGGTCACTCCGTCGGATATCTCCTTCACTCCCTCGCCGGGCCTGCACACTTTGGACGTATCGCTGACCTCGAGCGCCTTGTCGATATGCAATTCGCGTTCCTTTCCGTCGGCGCCCTTTCTGCCGTAATCGTACAGACGGTACGTCAGAGTGCTGTTCTGCTGCACTTCGTACACCACCACGCCTTTGCATATGGCGTGCACCGTACCCGACGGGATGAACAGAACGTCGCCCCTTTTCACCTCGACGAAATTGAGAAGATCGGTGACGGTCCCGTCGCGCAGACTCTTTTCGAGTTCGGACTTGTCGACAGGTTTTCTGAAACCGCAGTACATCCCCGCGCCCTTTTCGCTTTCTACGACATACCACATTTCGGTCTTGCCGTATTGTCCTTCGCGGGACAGCGCGTAAGCGTCGTCGGGATGCACCTGTACCGACAGATCTCCCGCGGCGTCGATCAGCTTGACCAGCACGGGGAAAAATTCGAACTGCCCCGCACGGCTGCCGATCCAACCGGGATGCTCGCCGAGAAGCTCCGACAGCGTCCTTCCGGCAAACGCGCCGTTGTCGACGACGCTCTCGCCCTGTTTGTTGTAGGCGAGTTCCCAGCTTTCGGCGACGTTGCCTGTCCCCGTCTTTCCGTATCTTTCCGCCAATCTGCCGCCGCCCCATATATAGGATTTGAGGACGGGGCGCAGTTTCATAGGATATATATTCATTTCTTCCTCCCGAAAACGAGCGTTATCCTTGTGCCCTTGCCGACCTCGCTTTCAAGTTTTATCTTTGCTCCGTATGCGTCCGCGAGCTGTTTGACTATGGCGAGCCCCAGCCCCGTGCTGAGCGATCTGCTGCGGGTACGCGCAGTATCTATCTTGAAAAACCTCTCGAACACTCTGTCGCGGTATTCGGGCGCGATGCCTACGCCGGTATCTTCCACGCTCAGCGAAACGGCGTTCTCGGTCTGAGCCAGCTCTATGCGCACGCTTCCGCCCTTCTTGTTGTACTTTACCGCGTTGGATACGAGATTGGAAACCATTGCGTACATCTCCTTTTCGTCGCATTCCAGACTCGCTTCGCCTTCGCGCGAAAATTCGAGCTTCATCTCGTCCGCCTGCACCTCGAATCGCTTTATCACTCCGTCGCAAAGCGCCCCGAGATCGACCTCCGTCACGTTCCTTGCCTTCGTGCCCGAATCGAGTTTGCTCAACTTGAGCATGTCGTTTATCAGTTCGAGCATCGCCGAAGCGTTTTCCCTTATCTCGGCGACGCACTTGCGGCGCTTAGGCTCGGGAAGTTCTTTGTCTTCGAGCAGCTCCGCATATCCCGCGATCGCCGTAAGAGGACTTTTCAATTCGTGGGAAGCGTTGTCGAAGAATTCGCTGCGCATCTTGTTGAGATTGACCTCGGTAGTGACGTCGGTGAAAAGAAGCATCGCACCCGGCTCTCCCCAGCTTTCGAGCCAATGACCCGACGTTCCCGCATTGTCCACGCGGTATATGCGCCCCTCTCTCTCCAGGTCCGCTACCGTGCCCAATCTGTTCTCGTCGATCGCGGCATATACCGAATCGAGAGCCTCTCCTGCGCCTATCACCGCACCGAGATCCACGCCGACAAGCCCGGGAGTGGATCCGAATATCCTCGAAAACGCGTCGTTCGATATTATTATCTTACGGCGGGAATTGACCGCGACTATACCCTGGGCGACGTTGGAGAGTATGAACGAACTCTTGCGCTGTTCGCTTTTCAGTTCGTTTATGGTATCGCTGACCTTGCGCGCCGCAACGTCGATATTGTCGACTATATCCTGAACGTCGCGGTATTTGGACGAATATCCTATATCCGAATAATTGCCTTTATTCACGTTTTCGAGCATCGCTCTCAATCTGCCGAGCGGCTCGGTGGCGGACGTCAGGTAATTCTTCATCAAAACGTACGTTATCAGCGTGATGACCGCCCATCCCGCAAAACACGCGCCCGCGAGTATCCAGAAATTGAAATCGTTGAAGTCGGTGTCCACGCCGTAAACGGCGATCATATACCCTTCGGGATCGAGAGTTTCCGTAGGTACGAGCGAATAGATGAGAAACAGCGTTTCTCCCTCGCCGTAAAGTCTTTGCAGTCTGTACGCGCTCCCTTTTTCCACTACGTCGGCGATAAGCCCTTCGTCCGCCCTGATGTCGGAATCCGCGTCGAGAAGATTATCGGCTATCAGATTACCGTCGGACGAAAGCACGCTGACGCGCAGAAGCGCGCTGTCCACCGACTCGGCGACGGCGGAAAGTTCCTCCTGCGTCGCCGCGCCCGAAAAACGCGAGGTGTATTCCGCCGACACGCTGTCGACGGTATTCTTGGCGTTGACGATATTGATGACGTTGAATATTAGAAAGCACAACACGACCCCGACGAAAAAGACCGCCGCGGAGATAAGCACCATGCGTTTGAGAAGTTTCTCTTTCATTCTACCGAGAACTTATACCCCACTCCGCGCACGGTGGATATACATTTTACGGCTCCGCTGTCGGCGAGTTTGCGCCTGAGCGATTTGACGTGCATATCCAGCGTTCTCGTTTCGCCGAAGTAATCGTATCCCCATACTTTGGACAGCAGCTCCTCTCTGGTGACCACTTTGTCGGCGTTCTCCATGAGCAGATGGAGCAGATTGTATTCTTTCAGGGTGAGCTGCACCGGCTCGCCGTTCACGTAAACTTCGTGTTCCTTGTCGTTTATGGTTATCTCGCCTACGGACAGCGGCGCCGCGGAAGCGGCGGCGGGGCCGTGCTTGCGCAGATTCGCCCTTATCCTCGCAACGAGCTCTTTCATACCGAACGGCTTTGCGAGATAATCGTCCGCGCCTATCTCCAACCCGTCCACCTTTGCCTGTTCGTCGCCCTTCGCACTGGCGATTATCACGGGTATGTCCGCCGTTTCGCTCTGCGATTTGAGCCTGCGCAGAGCGTCCAGTCCGCTCATGCCCGGCAGCATTACGTCCAATATGGCAAGATCGCACTCATGCTCGCTCAGGGCGTCGAAAAATTCCTCCGCGGAAGCGAAACAGCTCACGTCGAACTGCGCCTCGTCAAGCGCCATTTCGTAAAGACCTCTTATGCTGGGATCGTCTTCGACGACGTAGATCCTCTTTTTCATCGGCTCACCCCTTATAGGTTATTCAACGATATTATATCAAATCCGCGCGCGCTTGTAAACTCCCGAAAAAAAACATCGCGAAGCCCGTTTTTACCGCACGGCGCCGCGCGATCATGCCGAAGCTCCCGCTCCGAAAATATTGTTGACGAACGTATGCAGTCCGTCCGACCACGTCGCGAAATCATGCCCTCCCGCCGTGGTGTAAAAATCGTGTTCGATGCCCAATCCCGTCATCATGGCGTCGTACATCTGCGTTACGCCGCCCGTCATAAGATCCGCTTCGCCAATCATCAGCAGAATGTATCCGAAACCGCCCGAATCTTCCTCGACGCGGAATTCGTCGAGCACGGGATCGACTACTCCGACGGAAACGACGTTCCTGTTGAAGCTCGCCGACGAGAACGCCCCGACGTGTCCGAACACGTTCTGATAAGTAAACGCCGCAAGGAGCGCCTCTCTGCCGCCCATGGAAAATCCCGCGACCGCGGTATCGTATTTGCCGGTCAGAGAGGGATAATGCGAGTCGATATACGGTTTGAGGGATCTTACGATATCCTCGCCCGTCTTGTCGTACGCCTCGGTCAATTCGTCCGAAAAGACAGACGGTTCCTCTTCGCCTGCGTTGACCACACAGTTGACTCCCACCACTATCATGGGCACGGCGTCTTCGTATACGTAAGAATTGCGCACTGTCTGCGCGGCGGAGCACAGGTCGAACCACGTCCGCTCGCCGCACATCAGCCCGTGCAGAAGATAAAGCACGGGATATCTCCTGCCCTCTTCGGGGGCGGGCGGCATAAGGACAACCGCGTGTTTTTCCGCACCCGCGGCCTCCGAATAATAAGTTATCTCTTCGAGTTCGCCGTAATCCAACCCTTCTACTTCGCGCCTGTGATCGTAATCGGAAGGCTTCTCGGGATATTCGTTTACGTCCGAACACGAAACGCAAAAGAGCGCCGCAAGCAGCATAATGACCGTAACCGCGATCTTTTTCATTTCTCTGCGCATAGACGCTCCTCCTTTCCGATCTCAGCATATCACCGCCGACAAGCGTTGTCAATACATTAAATAAATCTTTCATTGCCAAAAGTTTACCGTGTATCGCAGCGCCAAAATCGGCTTTTTACAAAATATCCGCCGCATGAACGCATTTTCTGCATTAAAAATATATTACACCGCAGCAGCGAACGGCGTCCCGACGACCGGGCCTCGCATTTCGGATATTGACAGACTTGCAGCTATACGTTATAATTTATCGTAAAGGAGGAGGACCGTATGGACGACGAAAAAGAGAAAAAACATAAACGGACAAAACTGAAAATGCGCATAGCCGGCTCCGTCCTGCTGGTCGCCGGACTCATATGTGCGGTGATCGGATTCGTCGATATAGCCGGCGGTTTCGGAGACCCCGACGGCATGCCAATGTTCTGGCTCATCATGATAGGTTTCCCTATGATCGCGTTCGGCACATCGTTGATATTCATGACGCTTCAAAGAAGCATGCAGCGTTTCATAAAAAACGAAGGCGTGCCCGTATTCAACGAAGCGAGCAAAGAAATAACCCCCGGACTGTCGTCCATGGCGAAGGCGGTCGGCTTAGCGCAGGACAAACTCGTATGTCCTTCCTGCGGCACCGCCAACGACGTCAACGCGAAATTCTGCAAAAACTGCGGCGTCGCTCTGTCGCGCGTCTGCCCGCAATGCGGCGAGAAGCTCGACGCGGATTCGGCGTTCTGCGACAACTGCGGCAGAAAGCTCGACGACGATCCGCCCCGTACGGACTGACTGTATCGGCACAGGATCGCGGAGTCGGATATACCGGCTCCGTTTTTTCATCGCCGTCGCCGAAATATTTGCCGCCCGTGTTCGTATTACGCGTTTTCAGTTATATATCGGGACTGTAATTCGCGCCGTTTTTCCGCAAACGGTTTGCCTCGGTCAGGTATGCTTTCAACCTGCTTGACAACGCTCCGCCTTTTAATATATCATTGTTAGGCAAGGAGGCGTTTTCCGATGACCGATACACTTTCGGGCAAAACTCCGGCCCTCGGAAAGGTATTTCTCAAATATCTGTTTTCAAGCATAGGCAGCGCGGTCGTGGTGTCGGTCTACTCCATCGTCGACTGCATAATGGTCGGTCAGTACGAAGGTCCGCGCGGGACGGCGGCGCTTGCCGTAATAACGCCCGTCTGGACCATAATCATAAGCCTCGGTCTTCTCTTCGGGATAGGCGGTTCCGTAATATTCGCAAAACTCCGCGGAGAAGGCAAACTCAAAGATTCCAACGAAATCTTCACTCTTACCGTGATCTCCGCCGCAGTCGTCACCGCCGTCGCATGGGCGGCGATAGCCTTTGCCGACGCGCCTCTGCTGCGGCTGTCGGGCGCCGACGACGATATTCTGCCTCTCGCGAGAGATTACCTCAAATGGCTGAAATTCGTCGTGCCCCTGTTCTCTTTCGGACAGGTCTTCGCGGCGTTTCTGCGCAACGACGGAGCGCCCGCTCTCGCAATGATAGCGACGGTATCGGGCGGACTGTTCAACATAGTGGGCGACTACCTGCTCGTCTTTACCGCAGATATGGGCATAGAGGGAGCGGGGCTGTCCACGGGGTTGGGGCAGGTGTTGGCGTTCTGTATAATGTGCTCGCACTTCTTCGGCAAGCGGAACACTTTGCGGCTGGTTCGACCGACAAACGTCGCAAAAAATATCCGCAGGATAGCGGCAACGGGTTTTCCTTCTTTTATCGTAGATATAGCCGTCGGGATACTCGCGATCATATTCAATAATCAGATCATGAAATACCTCGGCTCCACGGCGCTGTCGATATACGGAGTCATCGTCAATATCAATCTCGTCGCGCAATACGTCGCCTACGGCGTCGGGCAGGCTATACAGCCGCTCGTTTCCCGTTCCTACGGAGCGCGCGAAACGGGACCGATCGCAAAGACCTTCGGATACGGTCTGTTGTCCGCGGGCGTGGTCGCGGCGCTGTTCTGCGCCGTGTGCGAAGCGGTACCTCTGCCCATAATGAAGGCGTTCATGACGGTCACGGACGAGATAGCCGCCGCGGCTCCGACCGCAGTCAGGATATATTCGCTGTCCTACCTCTTCCTGCCTCTCAACATATTCGCGACGTACTATCTGCAATCGATCATGAGAGCGAAAGCCTCCTTTGCGATATCGCTGCTGCGCGGATTCATTCTGTCCGCGGCTTTCGCGTATCTGTTCCCCGTGATCTTCGGGGCGCAGTCGCTGTGGTACGCGACGTTTGCGTCCGAAGCCGTAACTCTGATACTTTCTGCCGTTCTCGTGATAAGGTATTCGGCAAAACTGAAAAGGAACCTCTCCGATCCGTTTCCCGAAACGGTAGCGACCGGAAACGAAACGATTCCGTCCGATAGCGCGTTGTCCGAAAATATGTCGGAAACCGTTTTCGAGCCTTCCGAACGCGCCGAAAAGACAAAAGCCGAGCCTTCCCTGCCGACTGCCGCCGATCAGTCCCCGTCTTTGCGGAACACGGACGGGAAAGACTCTTCCAAGCGAAACAACGATCGGACGCAAAATAACGATTGAATACAAAAAGCGGCGCCCCGTCAAGGCGCCGCCGTATTTTACGATCAGAAAGATATCACGCCGAGATGCTCGAGCAATATCTTGACTCCTATCAAAACCAGTATCAATCCCCCGAAAAACTCCGCCTTCTTCTCGAATTTGTCGCCTATCCTGACTCCGATGACGACGCCGAGGAATGACAATACGAACGTTACGGAGCCTATCATCGCGACCGCCAACCATACGTTGACCTGCAGGAACGCGAACGTCACGCCGACCGCAAGCGCGTCTATGCTCGTTGCGACCGCCATCAGCACCAACGTCTTCAATCCGAGTTTGAGGACTTTCTCCCCCTCCTCTTCTTCTTCCTTTTTGAAGGAATCGAGCATCATTTTTCCGCCGAGAAGCAACAGCAGAGCGAACGCTATCCAATGATCGAAACTTTCGATATAACGGGCGAACTGCGAAGCCACCGCCCAGCCTATCAACGGCATGAGCGCCTGGAACGCGCCGAAGAAAAGCGCTATCACCAAGGCGTATCTGAGCACGAATTTCTTCATCTCGACGCCCTTGCACATAGCTACGGCGAAAGCGTCGGCGGAAAGGCCGAGCGCCACCAATACGATCTCCCAAACAGTCATGATCACCTCTCGCCCGTTCATAAAAAAATCACACATAGAACGGGCTATGTGTGAGTCTTGTCGTTTAATATAAGCCACGCCGCAGCGAGTATGTTGACTTATAACGAGCGTCTCGCCGACTACTCCCTCACTTGTATCCCAAGGATAACATATACCGCCGCGCTTGTCAACGCTTTGAGAGTATCTTTGCCATCCGGACGCGATCGGGCGGTCTGTCTTTGCATATATCTTTCCGGGGGTCTTGAAAAGCTCCCTCCAAAACATTATAATGAAAGCGGAGGAGGATCATGAGAAAAAAATCGTGTTTTATCGTTGCTATCTGTCTTACGGCTGCGATCCTGTGTCTTTGTCTTACCGCCTGCGGCGGAGAGCTCTCCGCCCACGACGCGCTTTTGCGAAACGATCTGCCCGAAGGTTATGTGCTGTACAGCTTCAACATACGTCTGGAAACGGCTCTCGAATGGGGAACGCGTTGGAGCGAACGGCGCGAACAGGTCGCCGCTTATATAGACGGATCGGGAGCCGACGTCCTTTGCCTGCAAGAAGTCAAGATATCCCAGTACGAATATCTGCGCGACAATCTGACGAATTATTCCGTCGTCTGGTACGGCAGGGACTCCTCTGCCGATACGGAGGGGCTCGCCGTGCTATACACCGACGAGTTCGAGGTCGAGAGGCAAACCCGCTTCTGGCTGTCCGAAACGCCCGACGTGCAGTCGGTAGGCTGGGACGCGCAGTATCCGAGGATATGCGTAAACGTGCTTCTGCGCCACGAAAGCGGAGATATGCTCAACGTATTCAACGTGCATCTGGATCATATCGGAGATACGTCGCGCACGGAAGGGATAAAACTGGTAACGGAACGCGCCGAAAGCGACGGATATCCCGCCGTGATAGCGGGAGATTTCAATTCGGGCTTGTCCACAGACTGTTATGCGGCGATATCGGAAAAATTCGACGACGCGAAAAACGCCGCCGACAGCGAAGGCGGCTATACTTACAGCAACTGGGGAATGATGACCGAAGGAGGCGACCCGATAGACCACATTTTCCTGTCGCGCGATCTGACCGCCGACGTCTACCGCGTGCTTTACGAGTTCTACGGCGACGGCGAATATTATTCGGATCACTTTGCGGTGGGAGTCCGCTTCCGCACGGCGTGACCGCAAAACGGAAACACGCTTTTCCGACGATATCGAAAACGGCGCTTCAAGCGCCGTTTTTGCGATATGTTTCCGTTTTTCTTGCCTTTTCCGCAAAAGCTCAGTCTTTCCCGCGTTTGAAACAGTCGGGCACTTTTCTGCCTCTGAAATAATATTCTTCGTCCTCGGGCCCTATCTCCCGCATGACTCTGCACGGAACGCCCGCGGCGACCACTCCCGACGGGATATCCTTGGTCACGACGCTGCCCGCGCCAATGACGCTGCCGTCCCCGATCGTAACTCCGGGCAGAACTACGGCTCCCGCGCCTATCCAGCAGTTTCTGCCTATCCTCACGGGCGCGTTGAACTGCGCGCAGAACTCCTCGCGCAGCCGCGGCGAAACGGGGTGCCCGGCGGTGGCAAGCGTCACGTTGGGACCTATCATCGTATTGTCGCCGACATATATGTGAGTATCGTCCACGAGAGTAAGCGAAAAGTTGGCGTAAACGCGATCTCCGAAGTGAACGTGTCTGCAAGCCCAGTTGGAGTAGAGCGGAGGCTCGATATAACAATCCTCGCCTATCTCGGCGAACATCTCTTTGAGCAATCTCGCCCTCTCCGCGCCCTGCGACGGGCGTGTGGCGTTGAAGTCGTACAGTTTTTCCAACAGCGAGGTCTGTTCGTCTACCAGATCGCATAGCGAAGAATCGTACAGTTCTCCGCAGTGAAGCATCTTTTCTTTGTCCATAGCTCAGTAGTAAGTAGTCCCGTATCGAGAAGGACCGCGGAAGCGGTCCCTTCTTCGTTCGTCAGATGGATTTGAGCAACGGCCCCAGTTTGGGTATCGCGCCCGGTATGCCCGCCAATATGCGGCAGAAGCCCTTGAACGTGCTCCTGTCGTCGTTGAGTATATCCAACAGCCCCATCGCCATTTTTTCGCTCATCACGCCCATGGACATAGCGATAAAGTTGCGGATAGGTATCTGGAGCGCCATCGCCTGCAACATCATGCTCTCGCCCGGGTTCTCCCCGTCGGAGGCTTCCTTGTCCGAACCTCCGCCCATCATCTTCATTACGAGATTGCATATCCTGCCGCCCCATTTTGTGTGCTTGCAATCGTCAAGGCAGTTGTATATGTCTATCGGCTTGGACAGATCCTGCTCTCTTGCGGGGAGTTTGCCGTAAAGCGCGCTCCACTGCTCGTCGGATATACCCTGCACGTCTGCGGTATAATACGCGGGCGCCGTCTTTCTGTAATCGGGGATGTGCGCGGTGCAGGCGCTGTCCACGGTCAGCGTCGCGGAAAGTCTTATATCTCTGCCCGACGCGCCCACCATGATCTCGAATTCGCCGCTCTCGACCTGCCAGTCTCCCGCTTCTACGTTGTAGAACGCGAAAGCGCGCTTGCCGAGTTCGATCTCGACGGTCTTCTCCTCGCCCGCTTCCAGGAACACTTTTGCAAAACCTTTCAGCTCTTTTTCGGGACGGAAAATGGTGGATTCGACGTCCTTGACGTAGACCTGCGCGACCTCCGCGCCCGCTCTGTCTCCGACGTTCTTTATCTTGAAAGATACCGTGACCTTGCCGTCGTCCGATATCTTATCTGCGGACAGCCTGATGTCGGAATACTCGAAAGTCGTGTACGAAAGTCCGAATCCGAACGGGAACGCGACTTCCTTCTTCGCGGTATCGTAATAGCGGTAGCCGATATATACGCTCTCCTTGTGTTCGGACGCTATCTTATTGCAGTAATTGCCCCAGGTCGGGTTGTCGGACACGGCGAGAGGATACGTCTCGGCGGTCTTACCGCTCGGGTTGACCTCTCCCGCGATTATTCTTGCCACGGCGCTGCCGCCCGCTTCGCCTCCGAGCAAAGAGTTGAGCACGCCCTTTACTTCGGCAAGCCACGGCATCGCGACGACGGAACCGCCCGCAAGCACTACGACGGTGTTGGGATTTGCCGCCGCGACTGCGCGGATAAGCTCGTTGTGACACGACGGCATATCGATCGACGTGCGGTCGTATCCCTCTGCCTCGAACTCCTCGGTAAGCCCCGCAAAGACGAGCGCCACATCGGCTGCTTTCGCCTTTTCGACCGCCTCCTGCAACAATGCGGGGTCGGTCTTGTCAACGCCTTTGACATACCCCTGCGCATACTCGGCCTTGTAGCCCTGCGCCACGAGCGCGTCCCATGCGTTGTCCAGTTTTATGGCGTTGATGATGCTGGATCCCGCGCCCTGATAGCGAGGCGATTTCGCCATCTGACCTATGACGGCGATACTCTTGTCCTTGGCGACGGGCAAAACTCCGTCGTCGTTTTTCATCAATATCATTGCGCTTTCCGCCGCTTCGCGCGCGACTTCGTGATTTCTGTCGTAATCGCATTCGTCTTTCGCGGTCTCGAGCGTGTGTTTCGCTTTGAGCACCATATCCACGATCCTGTCCACGACCGCGTCGAGCTGTTCCGGCTTCAAAGAGCCGTCTTCGATCGCCTTTTTGATCTTGGGCTGATTGTATTTTCCGGACGAGGGCATTTCCAGATCGGTACCGCATTTGATACCTTCCGTCCTGTCCACGCTCGAACCCCAGTCTGTCACGACCATGCCGTCAAAGCCCCATTCTTCGCGCAGGACTTTTTGCTGCAACCACGCGTTCTGAGAGCAATACTCTCCGTTAAGACGATTGTAAGCGTTCATTATCGTCCACGGCTTAGCCTCTTTGACCGCTATCTCGAACTGAGTCAGATACAACTCGCGCAGAGCGCGTTCGTCCACGCATTCGTTGACTATCATACGGAAAGCTTCCTGCGAGTTTACGGCAAAATGCTTCATCGAAGTGCCGACGCCCTTCGACTGTACGCCCTTTATGAATCCCGCCGCCATCTTACCCGCGAGATAAGGGTCTTCGGAATAATATTCGAAATTCCTGCCGCAGAGGGGCGAACGCTTGATATTGGCGCCGGGTCCGAGCAGTACCGACACCTTCTCCCTTATGCACTCGTCCGCTATCGCGCTGCCCGCCTTGAACGCGATATCGGGATCCCACGAACAGGCCATGGTAGCCGCCGGAGGCATACAGGTCGCCGGTACGGAATTGCTGAGCGATACCGCTTTCTTCTTTTTGTTCTTGTCTTTCTTGTCGTTTTTCTTACGCAGACCGTGGGGACCGTCGGTGAGCATTACCGACGGCAGACCGTACTTCTCGAAAGGCTTGGTCGTCCAATAATTCTTGCCGCAGACTATGTCTGCTTTTTCGTCGAGAGTCATCTTTCCGACGATTTCGGGGTGCTTCATAATTCCTCTCCCTTCCCCGCCATACCTCGGGGACTATTTGATTTTTATTATTATAACACGCCCGCGCGACCGTTGTCCATAATTATCGCAACGTATCGCGGCGGTCCTAACGCGAAATGCCCTTTTCGGCTCAAACGACGGCGTCCGGTCCGAGCCGCAGTCTTCTGTTCAACGGCCGGCTCTCTTTTTCTTTTTCAGATACGACGCGGTCGCGGCGATAAGACCCGCGGCAAGCGCCGCGATGACGACACTGCAGACGGCGTATATCGCTATATACGCGCCTTTCATATCGTCGAAATCCTCTTCGGAATTGATATACGGCGCAAAATCGTCGTTGGCGTAAACCTTCACCCGACTGATAACAAAGTCGTTCGACCCGTCTTCCGCGTTCTCGAAACGGCCTATCTTCTGCCCGTAAGGGCCGTAGACGGCATATTCGGGATCGCGTATCTCGACCGTCAGCCGCAGAAATTCGGGGACGGTGGATACGCCCTTATAATCGGTGCGCCACGTTTCCTCCCCGTCGACGTAGAACACGTACATTTCGGGAGTCCACAACAGCGCGTACGTATGAAATTCTCCGTCGTAGAGATCCTTGCCGACGTCGGTGACCGCTCCGCTGCTTGCATAAAACGGAGGATCGTAAGCGTCCACGTGAACGGCGCTGCCGGTACACGTGCGGTTTTCCGCAATGAAACTCGACTCGTACACGTCTATCTCCGCGCCGTCCTTCCCGCCGTGACCGACATTGCCCACGTTGTCGCTCTGCAGCCAGAACGCCGACCACATACCCGAGCCGCGCGGAACTTTGACCGTAGCTTCGAAATAACCGAATGCCTGTTCGAACAGTTTTTCGCTCCCGCTGCGCGTTTCTATACCCGAAGTGAAAACGCCGCTCTTCGGACATATCCCTTCCGAACATACGTGATCGTCCTCTCTTGCGGAGCTTATGACTATCCCCTCGTCCGAAAATCCGATCATATCCGAACACCAGTATTCGTACTTGCGCAATCCGTGCGGAGACGGCGCCCAGATCGTTCCGTCCAAAGAATCCAACACGGTAAAGTCGGTGCCCGACGTAAGTTCCCACGCTTCGGGATCGGTGTACGGAGTGCCGTCGTACGCGTCGCCGAGATCGGAACACGCCGAGGCTAAGCAACAGCACGATATGATGACAACGATCGCCGCGGCACATAAGACTTTCTTCATGATGTTTCGGCTTATTTGCGATTTTTCCCGCTATCGGCGGTCTTCTCCGCCTGTTTCAGGCTGAGTCGGACAAGCCTGTCTTTGCTCGCCATCTGCGTGACCACGTCTTTTACGCACAGATCGAGCTCGCTTCCCTCGGAGTAATCGGCTTTGAAGACGAAATCCACTCTTCCCTCTCCTATCAGTCTGTCGCATACCGGAGGTCTGCGCCCCGAATATACGCCTATCGAACAGCCGCCGTTGACCTTGACCAGCTTCATACACGGCACGTCTGTCACTCCGTCGCCGAAATATATCATGTTGCGGAACGGCACGGGACGCTCGTTTTCGGGCACGTATTGATTGATGGTCCTATCGTCCCACAGCTCGAGAGCCTGTTTGTTTATCCTGTACAAAAACTGCGTTTTGCCGGTAAAATTGACCGCGACGGCGGGCCAAACGGCGGCGCCGTTCTCGTCGTAGTGGAATTCGCAGGCGTATATCCTCTCGAACTCATGCGCTATCGCCGTGCCTTCTATGATCTCTTTGAGCCCCGAAGAGATGATGTAGTGCTGTATCTGCACTCCCTGCGTCTTACCGAATTCGTTGATCCTGCCGAACCATTCTTCGACTCCGGGGAAAAATTCCACGCTCTTGCCGAACTGCACAAAATTTTCGCGCCTGACGGGCTTTTCCGCCGTCTTGCTCGCGCGCAGGATTTGATACATATACGCCAATACTCTGTCCATCGGCGCCTCGGGATTTTCCGCAAGCTCGGTCGACTTGCGCCAGAAAGCGTCCTTTTTTACGCCGAGATTGGGTATAAGTTCGTAATTCTGCATATCGGTCGTGCACAAAGTCTTGTCGAAATCGTACATCAACGCGACTATCGGTTTTTTCGTCTTTTTCATTTTACCGTGCCCCTTTATATCGGAAAAGCGCATCGCAAGGACGCGCTTTTCTTATTCTCGGTCATTCTCCGTCTTCGGGAGGAGTTTCCCCTTCGGTCCCGTCCGTATCGGACGCATTCCCTTCGGCGGGATCATGCTCTTCTCCGCAGCCGTCTTCGTTACCGCAGCCGTCCGCGCCGCCGCTGCCGAGCTGCCCCTCGGTGTCGGCGGCGTCCCCGTAAAGTTCCGCGTCATGCGCGTCTTCCTGTTCCGCCACGTGTTCGGCTATACCGACGGTCTCCGCTTCCACCTGTTCGTTGCCCTGCGCAAGACCGCGCTCTTTGAGCTGTCTGACTATCTCGGCGTGTTCTTTCTTTCCGAGTTTGTAGAAGAACATCGTGATCAGCATCAATGCTGCGGACGCCGCGGAGATAAAGAACGCAAGCCTGAAATACTCGAACGCGCTGTCGATCTGCTCCTGAGTTATTATATCGCTCTCTTCCCCGTAGAAATACGACGGTTGATAATCCATTCCCTGTTTCACATACGACATAACGACAAGTCCGAGATTGGTGACTACCAGTACGAGCGCATACATCAAAGTCTGTATAAACCCTTCCAGACGTTTGCCCGTCTTGAGCTGCTGATAGTCGGATATCTCCGCCATCATGAGCGGTTGCAGCGACGCTATCGCGTTAAACAGCGAAACAAATCTGAGCGCCGTGATTATTACCGCTCCCCAAAGACCCGTAGGGATATTTGAAAGTCCCACGATACCGAGGATCAGATATCCGAATACGTTGCAACCCGTCCAGATCATGATGATGTCGCGGTTGTTGAGTTTGCGCGTCATCAACGGCAACAGGATCATATTCGGCGTTGCGGCAAATCCGGTTATCAACGTAAGCGTACTGAAAATTCCGGAAGCTGTCGCAATATCGGGATTGCCGTTTGCGTCTACTGCGTATTTAAGACGACCGATGACTTCGGCGTCGACTTCGACCACCGTACGGCACGAACCGAGAATGAGCGCCAAAGTAAATATGAGCAGAGGTTTGTTTTTCATGACCATTCTAAGGCCTTCGATCAAACCTACTTTCTCTTTATTTTCGTTGGTGACTATCAGACGTTCTTTGACCTTGAACAGGCAGAGTACCAAAGCAAGTCCTACGACAGCATAGATCAGCCCCATGTATCTGTAAGCGAGATACTCGCCTCCGTGGCTCCTGAAATAACCTTTGATCCAACCGCCCACGGCGTTCATTATGGTAGGCGCGAATCCTATCACCAAGCCGATGGGGGACCATATGTCGGTACGCTCCTGCTGGTTGGGAGTAATTACCCCCGGCATCATATAGAAAGTGTTCTGCACCAAATTCCAGAGCATCAACGTCGGGATACACGTAACATAAGCGTAGATGGTTCTGGCTCTTTCCGTCGTATCTTCCGCAAGCCCCGCCTCTATCAACTCTTTTGATGGCGGCTCCAAAGCGTCCGGATGGAAGGTCGCCGCTATTGCAAACACGGCAAGGATGGGAGCGAGTACGAGTATAAAAGGTTTATACCGACCGAATCTCGTATTCGTATTTTGCAGCATCTTGCTGAATATAGGCTGGATCGCCAAACCGAACAAACTCGAAATAAGACATATCCATGCGCCGTGAATGACATCGATGTCGTATGTACCGGGTATCTGGGTCGCCGTCAGCAAACTCGATACGATGGTCGTTACGGTACTGATACCGAACGCGCTGCCGCCGAAACACAGTATCTCTTTCAGATTGAGATATCTTCCTTTCGGAGGAGTGTTCCAGAATACTTTCAGCGTCGCGGGTAGTTCTTTGATCTTTTGCTTAAAGTTCTTGCCGTTGTTGTCGCTCATAATTCCCTCTAAGATTAATGTATCATTAAAATTGTAACACGCGCGCGACTGTTCGTCAACGACTTTTTTCCTTTGCCCGCCGCTTTTCGCGCCTTCGGCACCTCCGCGCTTAGTACCGATATCGTATGAGAAAGCAGAGCCGCGCATACCGCCGAAGAAAACGCTCATATTCTTGTCTGTAAAAATTTTTCCTGCCCGTGTAGATTATACGCTTCTTTGTTTCAAACATGGATACAACAGGTCTGTTATCATGAAAGGTAAAACGTCCGAAGGCGACGAAGCCGTTTGCCCGAAAGCGCGATAAAAGCGAAAAAAGCCTTGCCTTATCCCGCGCGCGTGTGTTAAAATCAATATATTACTAAGCGAGGGAATTATGGCCAGCACAATCAAACGCAAGATCAACGAAGGCCTTACTCAGGTCAAAAACACCGCGTCATTCATAGTCACAGACGTCACTTCACATTGGAGCAAGCCGGGCAAAGGCAATTACGTTCCTTACAAGGAGATCCTGAACTACTCCATCGGCGGCATGGGACAGAACATGCTCATATATCTGCTCGGATATATGGCTTTGGGCGTCACCAACACGCTGTTCGCTTCCACTATCGGAATACGTCCCATGCACTTGCAGAACATGCTCACGGTGCAGACGATCCTCAACATCGTATTCCAGATAATCAGAGGAAAAATAGTCGACAACACCAATACGCGATGGGGCAGATTCCGACCTTATCTGGCCATAATGGGCGCGCCTCTTGCGATATTGAGTATTGTATTCATATTCCTGCCGTTCGAATCGATGGCTTACAGCCAGAAGTATATGTGTGTGTTCATATTCGCCATCGCGATCTCGATCGGACAGCCCCTTTACCAGACAGCTTACACCAACCTCGGCAGCGTCATCTCTCCCAGTACGGCGGAACGCTCCAAGATCCTTGCGATCAGTTCGCTCATCTACTCGTTCGCTCCGACGATCTATCAGCTGTTCGTGCCTATATTCTCCAACCTCACCGGAGGCTTCACCGACATCAGGACGTATAAGTACATAGTCGTTCCGATCGGCGTCATAGGCGTTTTCCTCAGCTTCTTCGCCTTCTTCGGATGCAAAGAGCGTATCGTTTCGTCCAAACATTTCGTAAAGAAAGTAAGCATCATCGGAGGTTGCGTCGCCGTCTGGAAAAACAAATACTGGTGGCTCAGGACCATTTCCACATGGTTCAATTTCCTGGAAGGCGCTTACCTCGTGCTGTTCGGCTGGATCTACATCTACGGCACGCAGGACATGACCACTTACGGTATCTTGCAGACGGTACTGTCGATAGCTTCGGGTCTGTCCATGTTCGCAACGCCGTTCTTCCTGAAATGGCTGGGCAATAAAGGTATCCTGCTGTTCCACAACATATTGAACATAGTATTCATCGCGTGTATGCTCGCGTGCTACGAGATACCGCTGCTCTACTTCCTGTTCCTGTGGATCAACACGTTCATCAACCAGCTGCAGCTGGTCTACAACCCCGTGCTCAACGCGGAAGTCAAGGACTCGATCCAATGGCAGTCGGGCAAACGCGTCGACTATATGCTCGAAGTCGCCGCGCTCATAGGTACGCCGGTTACGATACTTTCGGGCTACTTCCTGCCGTTCATCTACGAATCCTACGGTCTGACCGTCAACTACGACGTGCTATACGACCCCAACGTCAGAAACAGCCTGTTCTATATGCTGTGCGCGCTGTCTATACTCGGCGCCGCGCTCAACCTCGCGCCGTATTTCCTCTATAATCTGTCGAGAGAAAAGCACAGCATGGTAGTGCTCGCGCTCAAATACCGCGCGGCAAATACCGACTACCGCACCGGCGACATCACTCCCCACCAGGTCAAGGACCTTGTCGAGAGCTACAACTATATGGTAGAACGCCGCGACGCCGTTCAGCCCGACACCAACGAAAAGAAAGCGGAGATGAAGGCGGCAAAGCAGGTGTTCAAGACCGCAAAGGCGGAGTACGAATCGCTGTACGAATCCATAGAGAAGGCAACGCCCAAGGGACAGGCGGTCGTCAAGACGGAAGAACTGCTCGCGCTCGAAGAAGTGTATCATCAGAAGAAGCAGGCTTACAAAGACGCGAAGTTCGCATACAAAGACGCCTGCAAGCTCAGGCGCGACAAGGAAGCCATCGAAGAATTCATAGACACCGAGCTCGGCAAATGGGATACTCCCAAGTCGCAGGTCAGACTCGCGCTTGCGAAAGCCATTACCTCGATCGACAAAAACGACGTCGCCGACACGGCTCCCGACCTGTCTTCGGTAGAACTGCCCGACCTCGCGGAATGGACCGTACAACAGGCGGAAGCTAAACAGCGCAGAACGGCAAACAGACGCTTCTTCTCCAAAGATAAGGACGTATCCGAGTATATGCCTTGGGCGGAGAAAAAGGCGGAAAGGACGCTCAGATCGCTGAGATCGCTGATCAAGCGTACCGAACTGCGTTACAGACTCATGCAAAAGCTGTCCAAACTGTTCTTTAAGAACGGTCTTGAATACGACTACGAAGAGGCTTACAAAAAAGAACTCGACGTACAGTGCTTCACCAAAGAAGAGAAAAAGGCGCAGAACAAGCGCATCAGATCCGCTCAATTCAAGTACAACCGCTTCGCTTCGGCTTACAAGCTGTACATAGAGAGCGAGACCCTGCTGCTCGATTTCGGCGACAGGAACAACTTCTTCGACTACATCCTTCCGATGTACGACGAATGCGTGATCGAGGCGGAACGTATCGACCGCGAGGAAGAAGAAAAAGCCAAGGCGGAAAAAGAAGCCAAAAATGCAGAGATCGCCGAGATCAAACTGGAAAAGCGTATGCGTAAGGACGCCAAAAAGGAGGCGAAAGCAAACGGCGCGAAATTCGACGAGGCATACTTCGAACAATTCAAACGCGATCACGCCGACGATTACGTAACGCCTGCTACTGCCGAAGACGTTTCTTCGGACGCGGATCCCGGCGAAGTCGCGGACGCCGCCGACAGTGCCGACAACGGCGCCGAAACTGCCGCAAAGGAGGACAACGACAATGAGAACTAAAAAGACGGCTTGCCTGCTTTTGATCGTAATACTGCTGCTTTCGGTCGGCGCAGTCGCTCTGACCGCCTGCAACAACCTCACCGCACAGGAAGCTTACGACGCGCTCAAAAACGCGATAAACCTGTCGCTTGCGGGCGATCCGCTCGATCCCGCATACGACCCCGAAGTCAGCGAGACCAACGGATACATATTCGCGTACAAGGAGTCGGTCCGCTCTTCCGGCAACATTACCAACACCAACGTCAACGTACATTGCGATCAGGACGCGTCCTACCAGCTGCACGTGGACGAAGATCTCATGGTAGACCTCTATCAGGAAACGTGGAGCATTAACGACGTCACCGGCGGCACGGGCACCAAGATAGGCGATTTCGGCTTTATCGTAGGTCCCTACCCCGACGCCGACTCCGATGAAGAGCGTATGTTCTATACCGAACGCCCCGCTGACGGCAACAACGGCGAGTACACGGCGAACAAACTATACGGCAATATGACTGCGGAAGACTTTATCGAAACGGAACTCTTCCGCAAATACAGCCTTGCCTCCCGCCTGGAAGAACTGCGCAATATGCCTTTCGACGCGTTTGTATTCGACGAATCCGTCAACGACAGCTTCGGCGCGGTCCAACAGATCAATCTCGTAACGATCACTTTCGGAGTAACTTCCGAGTACGTGGAAAATTATTATGCGGAAACGGGCAAGCATTCGATCTTCGAGGGCTGTACCTATGCCGAGATAGAGCTTACTTTCGGCAGAGTGAGCAATATCTACGTCTACCAGGAAGAAAACCTCGGCGGCGGCTTCTTCAACCTGCCCCAGGAAATGTACAGCCTGCAGATAACTTATCTCGGACAGAACATTTCTTTCCCCTCCGTGTCCACGGATCCGAGCAACTCCAACTATTACACCCTGGACGAAAACCTGCTCGGCCGTACAGACCTCGCCTTTGCGAAAGCGATATATTGAGCCGACGATATCCGATAAAGAAAAGCCCCGCCGTCAAATACGGCGGGGCTTTTTCGTATCCGATCGGATACGACGGTATTATTCGGACGCTGTTTTATCGGCGGTACGGAAGCTCCTTTTCCTCCCAGGACAAGGGTTTTGTTATACGCGCTATCGATATTCGTTCGCAGTCCGGATATCGGTACGATCCGCTCTTTGCGGGCTCGCCCATCACGCGCCGTGAGACCGATCGCTTCGCCGATCGGACAACAAATCGTCTATCGCCTGCTCCGCCTAAGGCTTCGGCACCGCTATTCAGATAAAATACAGCATCCCACACGCCGCGGACAGCAGGATTATCGCTATCGGGGGCATGGTCTTTTTGCGTATAAGGCGATAAACTATGATACAGACGACCAATATCGCAAGGATCGCGAGCGCCGTCCAATCGAACTCGCCCACAGCGGTAAAATCGTTGTACTGCGCGTACAGACAATACACGATCATCAACAGTCCGGTTGAAATGATAAGCCCGAGAATGACGGGCGTTATGCAGGCGAACGCGGATCTGACGTAGCGGTTTTTCGCGAAAGTGCGGAAAACGGCGGCTATCGCCAAAATTATGAAAAACGCGGGAGCGACTATACCGATCGTCGCCACAAGACTTCCCAAAAAGCCCGCCTGATCGCTGCCGACGAAAGTCGCGATGTTGACCGCTATCGGTCCCGGCGTGGATTCCGCGATCGCGATATAGTCCATCAGCCTGGCGGCGTCTATCCAGCCGCGCGAGGTCATTTCCTGCTGTATCAGCGAGATCATGCCGTACCCGCCGCCGAATGATACCGCGCCTATTTTCAGAAACACGAGGAAGAGTTCAAGATATATGTTCACGACTCGCCTCCTTCGCTCGGGACGTCTTTTTCCGAATACGTATCCGCATTTCCGCCCTTGTCCGCGTCGCCGTATCCGTCCTCAGGGTCATGCGCGCCGCTCTCGCCGACCGCCGCAAGATCGCGCTCGTCCGTTTTCTTATCTTCCGCGTTTTCGAGGCTCTGCGGCTGAGAGCCGCCGTCTTTCGGCTCAGCGTCGGACTCCTCGTTAGGATCGGACACGGCGACGGAATAAGGTCTGCCTCCGCGTTTGCTGCGTATGTCGGAAACGGCCTGCAAAACCAACCCCAGAGCTCCTCCCGCCAAAATAAGATATATCGTGGATATATCGAGTCCGAAGATGTCTATCAACGCCGCCGCGGTAAATGAAAAACACAGCACGGCTATGAAAAGCCCGCTCTTTTTCGCCTTTTTCAGCATATTGATCCCCGCGAGCGCGATCATTACCGCAACGCCCACGTTGATACCTTTGAAAGCGTACGCTATCGCGGTCAGTTCCATGAATCGGTCGTAAAACACCGATATGAGATATATTATCGCGAACGACGGGATACATACCGCCAGAGTGGCGAAAAACGAACCGACGACGCCCATTATCTTATACCCCACGAACGTTGCGCAATTTATCGCCACAGGTCCCGGGGTAGACTCCGCGATAGTCACTATCTCGTACAGTTCGGGGACCGTGATCCACTTCTTCCGCTCGACGTACTCGCGCTCGATAAGCGATATCATGGCATAGCCGCCGCCGAAAGTAAACAGCCCTATCTTGAAATAGGAAAGAAAAAGTCCGAGCAGAAGTTTAAGCTTCTGCCCGGACGACATTCCCGTCGCGTAATTATCTCTCCGAAAGCGGCTCATATTTCCGTATGTTCACTATATCCTGGTAAGCAGGACGGATTATCTTGTCGGCGTTGATGAGCTCTTCGAGTCTGTGCGCCGACCAGCCGACGATCCTCGCCACGGCGAACATCGGCGTGTACAGTTCCATGGGGATACCGAGCATATTGTAAACGAATCCGCTGTAAAAATCCACGTTGGCGCTCACGCCTTTGTATATGGAACGTTCGCTCGCGATCGCCTTTGTCGCAAGCCTCTCCACCCTTTCGTAGAATCCGTACAGCTTGGACTTGCCCTTGGATTCCGAAAGCTGTTTTATAAAGTCCTTAAACACCTGCGCGCGCGGATCCGAGAGCGAATAGACGGCGTGTCCCATACCGTATATAAGACCTTTGCGGTCGAACGTCTCTTTGCGCAGGATCTTGATGAGATACGCGTATATCTCGTCCTCGTCTTTGAGGTCGCGGACGTTTTCGCGGATATTGCGCATCATCTGCACGACTTTGATATTTGCGCCGCCGTGCTTGGGCCCTTTGAGCGAAGCCAGCGCCGCGGAGATCGCGGAATACGTATCCGTACCGGAAGAAGTCACTACGCGCGTCGTAAACGTGGAATTGTTGCCGCCGCCGTGCTCCATATGCAATATGAACGCAAGGTCCAGAACTCCCGCTTCGAGATCGGTAAAACTCTTGTCCGGGCGAAGCATGCGCAGAAAGTTCTGAGCCGTGGACAGATCCTCGTCGGGATGATGTATGTACAGACTGTCGTCGCAGATAAAGTGGTTGTACGCGTGGTAGCCGTACACCGCAAGCATCGGGAAAACGCTTATCAGCCACAGGCATTGCCTTATCACGTTGTTGACGCTGATATCGTCGAATTTTTTGTCATAGCTCGCAAGGGTCAGCACGCTGCGCTGCAAGCTCATCATCATATCCTTGCTGGGCGCTTTGAGAATGACGTCTTTCGTAAAATTACGCGGCAGTTTGCGCATACTCGCGAGCAAAGCCTTGAACTCTTCCAGCTGCGATCTGTCGGGCAGCTCGCCGAGCAACAGCAGATACGCTATTTCCTCGAAACCGAATCTGTCGTCGACCATCAGCCCTTTTACGAGGTCGTTTATGCTGTATCCGCGGTAATACAGTTCGCCGTCGCACGGAATGTGCCTGCCGTCCGCGTCTTCCTTATAAGAAACGATCTTGGATATGTTCGTTATGCCTGCGACCACGCCCTGACCGGACTTGTCGCGCAGACCGCGTTTTACGTGATACTTCTCGTACAGCCCCGTATCGAGCGCGTACCCGTTCACGCATTTCTCCTCGTATTTGTGAATAACGGCTTTTCCGTCGATCATGAGAACACCTCCTTTTTCTCTTCGTCGGAGAGCTCGAAGCCCGCCTCCGTTGCCACGCTGCCCGACACCGCGTCGATAACGGCTCTTTCGACCGCCTTGACCGCCGCCGCCTGCAACAGCGCGAAGTTGACAACGGGTCTGCTTCCCGCCGACAATGCGAAAAGCGTATCTCCGTCGTAGTCCGTATGCACGGGATATATAGTCCTCGCCAGTCCGTTATGAGCGACAGAAGCGAGTTTTCCGGTCTGTAATTTGTCGAGTTTCGCGTCGGTGATCACGCACCCGATAGTCGTATTTCCCTTGCCGAAAATAAAATCGAGATACTCTCCGCCCAACAGCTTTTTCTCCGCAAATGCGAACGAGCCGTCCCTGTTCCTGCACCCCGCGACGATCTTCCCCGCCTCGGGATCGAACACGTCGCCGAGCGCGTTCACGGCAACCACGGCGGTGACGTGCGCTCCTGCGGCTTTCACCGTCGCCGCGCCTACTCCGCTCGTGCACGCATATTTCATTCCGCGCAGCTTTCCGACGGTCGCGCCTTTGCCTACGCCCACCGCGCCGAACGCGACGTTTTTGTCCGACGCCGCCGCGCAGGCTTTGTATCCCAGTTCGATGTCGGGATAATACGTCTCTTTTTCGTTGAGATCGAAGATGACCGCCCCGCACACGATGGGCACGGTCTTACCCGAGACCTTAAAGCCCTTTCCGCGTTCCGCAAGCCATCTCATCACGCCGCACGTGCTTTCCAATCCGAATGCGGAACCTCCCGTAAGCACTATCGCGTTCACGCTCTGAGCCGCCTTTTCGGGCGCCAGAAGATCGGTCTCGCGCGTTCCGGGCGCTCCGCCGCGCACGTCCACACCGCCGACGCAGCCGTTTTCGCACAAAATAACGGTCACTCCGTTGTGTCCGTTGTCGGCGTGCCCGATCTTTATACCGGAAGGCAGAAAGACCTTGTTCACAGCTTCTTCAACACTTCGCCGACGGTCTTCATATCGCATTTGCCGGCGTATTCGCTCTTGAAATGGCGCATGACCGCGCCTATGCTCTTGTCGGGCAGACTTTCGATGACGGCTCTTATCTCTTCCTCGCTCATCATTGCGGGAATAAATTTTTTGACCGTTTCGACCTGATGATCGAGTTCCGCCACCTTTTCGGGTCTGTTCGCCTTTACGAAGCCGTCGCGTTCATCGTAAAGCTCTTTTTCCGTCTTCTGCAAAATACCGACGACGTCGGCGTCCGTCAGTTCCGCTCCGTCCTTTCTCTTCTCTATGGTAGCGAGCATGATCTTGTTGAGGACCACGCTGAGTACGCCGGAAGCCACCTTGTCCTTTTGCTTCATCGCCTCTATGCGGGCAGACTTGATATCTTGTTCCAACATATGCAGGATCTCCTTAAACGGCGCGGCGCCGAGCGCCGCGTCCCTGAACATTCACATATTATTATACACTTTTTTACGAATTTGTCAACCCGTCGCCCCGGCAGGGAGCGCGGACGCGCGACGGAGCGGACTCCGCATGTTCCGCCGACCGACGCTCACGTCATTGTTATTTCCCGAAAGGCATAACCATGCGCATATTTATGCGCTTTACCCCGCGGTTTCGGGCGCTGCGAAATGTTCGGAATATGAAAAAAGCACCTCAAAGGTGCCGAGATTGTCGTTTGGTAGCGGCGATCGGATTCGAACCAATGACCTGCCGGGTATGAACCGGCCGCTATAACCAACTAAGCTACGCCGCCATTTTGGTTGCGGGGGGAGGATTCGAACCTCCGACCTTCGGGTTATGAGCCCGAC
>DVKK01000043.1 GCA_018716085.1 Candidatus Ornithoclostridium excrementipullorum
TCATGCCCGTCCTGTCGAAGTCCTCGAACGCGGTATATTCCGTCCTGTATTCGCCGCTTACGGTTATGCGCTCGAGCGCGACCTGCTCGACTTCGAGGATCGAACTCCCCGTCGTCCCGTTGTAATTGGTCGCGTCGGCAGGAGTGAACGTCCACGTATATTCGTTATGCCCCGCGGTCAGAGTCTGATCCGCGTCCCAGCTTATCGTACCCGCGGTATCGCCGTCGGACACGGTTATCGCCACGTCGTACAGGCTGTCGGAAGTATAAAGCGTTCCGTCGAACGAGGTCACCGCGTTCACGGTCGGATCGGCTTTGTTCACGGTGTAAGTTGCGGTCGTCTCTCCGATCAGTTCGTAATTGGAATTGCCCGCCTTGACAGAGATCTCATACGAGCCGGCGTTGAATATCTGCGGGAAGTCGTACGGCGCTCCGTTGACGCTGACGAGCAAACCTCCGCAATCTTCCGCCGGCGTAAACATCGCTGCAAGCGCCTGTTCGGACACCTTTTCGCCGTTATATGCCGACTGCGCGTCCTCGGCGGATACTTCTATCTGTCCGGGCACCACGGTAACGGTGACGGAATAGCTCACTACGCTTTCATCGAGCTCCATTTCAATGCTGTCGCTTATCCTAGGATCATCGATTATCTCTCCGTTCGCCGTTTTAAGAGCAGAGTACATTGTAGCATGATAAACCGTACCTGCGTCTGCAAAAGCTATACCGGAAAGATCGTCGGCGCCGTCCTCGCCTATCTCATCGCCGTAAAACAACATGACGACTTCCGCTTCGTTCGAATTGAATATCTCCGCTTCGAAAAAGTCCGAAGCCGTCCATTGATAACTGTCGCCGTATTGTACGTTTTTGTTTGTCGCGACCTGTACCAATCTGCCGCGAAGAACTTCTATGCTCCACGGATACTGCTTGTCTGCGGAATCGGAAGTATCGCTCCACTGCATATTCGCGGGATCGTCGAGCGCCGCGACTGCCGTGTAATTGCCTGCATACGTCTGAGTATTGCCGCTTACGGTGTAATCGGCTCCCGCCGCGACGACAAACGTCTGCTCTATGCCGTTGAATACGAAATTCTGCGTATCGGGCTGAGCGGGCGCGGTAACGACCTTCTTATCGATAACGTACTCTATCCTCAGCTCCTGAGCGGTATAGTTGGGCTGTCCGTCCGCAAGCGCCGCTATGACCACATAGTCGTCGGCGTTGAGTATTGTCTTTCCGCCCTCTACGGTCGCCGTTATTCCGAGCGGCATACCGTTTATGCCGACGGGCGCAACGACCAGCGAAGACGGATCGACCGTCTGTCCGTCGTATATCTTTCCGTTGTTTTCGGACGCAGTCATCACGACCGTCTTCGGGACTATACGTATCGTCCCTTCTGCCGTCGCGGTATCGGCAAACGCGTAATTGCCGTCGGGCAGGACCGCAGTCGCCGTGACGTCGGAGTCGGTCACATTGACCCTGTCGCCGTCGGAATAGGATATATCTATACGATCTCCCTCCGCAAGACTTCCCGAAGTCATGTTGAACGTCGCGGTCTTTTCGCCGCCGTCATACGTCATGTCGGGCAGCACGATCGCGCCGTCTATCGTCATCTTTGCCACTTCGAATACGCTTGCTTCTTCGTACGTAATATCATAATTGCCGTTGCCGGAAGATACCGTCGCCGACGTCAACGCGACCGTCACCTGCGTGCCCGCGGGGACCGAAGCGGAATAATCTCCGTCCGCAGTCGTTACCGACAGTTCGAATCCCGTGATACTGCCGTAGATCTGTTGGGGAGATACCGTGACCGACGTATTGTCCCTTACCGTGTCGGCGCCGTCGAGGTAGGTTATCCCCGCAAGGTCGACGCCCAGAGTTATCGGCAGTTTGGTTATTTCGACGACGATATCGTTGTCTACGGCGAGGGTCTGCCGACCGTCGCCGATCGTTATCTGCCCGGGCTGATACACGACGCCGTTTTTGACGAAATATTTCGTCCCCTCGTAATCGATCGCGGCGAAACCCGCCGAAGTCACCGCGCTTTCCGAATACGTCAGCGTATGCGTTCCGACGTCCGCGGCGGCGCCCGCTTCCGTCCATGCTCCCGATATCCTCTCGCTGCCGATAGTCAGCTGCGGAGCCTGCGCCGTTATACCGTTATAAGTCCTCGTCGCGTAATATGCGCCGCCGTCCGCCGAAGCGAGGGTCTCCCCTCCGGAAATGCCGTAATTTGCGTTGGAAGAATACGTAAAACTTATATTCTGATGAGCGGACGCGTTTACTTCATTCAAAACTATCCATGCGGGCTGTCCGACTTCGGAAGCGCTGCGCGCGATCAGCGACGCTACGGTCACAGTCTCCGCAGCCGCGGATCCCTGCTGTATCGTGCGGACTATATTCGCCGCGTCGCCGGGGGCTCTCTTGTCGACCGCAAAAGCCACGGTGCCGTCGGACGCAAACCTCGCGTCCGTCAGTACGTCTTTGTCGTAATAGGTCGCGGCGCCTCTGTTCTGATCGTTACCGTCAAGCCACTCCCTTCCGTTGTTGTCGGAACTGTATATGCCCGACCATGAACCCGCGTTGCCGCTGTCTGCCTGTCCGAGGATATATCCCACGTGGCTGCTGCCCGAAGTGCCGATCGTGGTCGCGTTGCCTCCGCTTCCCATCGACATATCGTATTTGAGTATAAGTCCGTCGATATTGAACGGTCCGTCGTCGTTGTATCCCACGATACCTCCGACGAGCGCAAGATTGGAAGACGTACCTATCGCCGTGATCCTTGCGTCGGAGTCGCCGTCAAGGACGATATCGGAAGCGTTTACCGTTCCGCTGGCGAACACGGTGCCTACGAAGCCGCCTACAAAAAGACTCCCTCCTGAGTATGCGGAGAATCCGTATGTGCCCGCCGCGGAGTTGTACACGGTAGTATCGGAGATCTGCGTGGCGCCGGACTCCGCCTTGCCGAACAGCGCTCCCAGTCTTGTGATCGCGGATCCCGTCGAATACGCGTATACGTCGGAAGTCGAACTTTTGTCCGCGTCGAGTCTGATATACACGTTGTCCACGACGGAACCTCCGGTCGCGTATCCGGCGATCACGCCCGCATTGATACCGCTGCTGCCGGAAGCAGAACTGCCGAAACGGAAATTACGTACCACGACGGTCAGGTTTTTAACGGTCCCGCCCGCAAGTCCGATGAACAGACCTCCCGCGTCGCTTGAAGAAGTATCGGTACTCTCGGCATCTATGTAGACGGTATGTCCGTTGCCGTCGAGCGTGCCGGAAAAAGCGTGAGAATAGTTGGTGACGTCAAGGCTCGTAACGGTAATATCCTGCGTGAGATAATAATTTCCGCTCGGAGCGTTGCGCGCCGCGGCGATATCCGAGATCTCCGTACCGCTCGGCTGATATCCTGCGGCGACCTGTCCGTCCTCGAGAGGTTCCGTCTCGCTAACGGTCGCCTTCGCCGCCTCGGACGCGTCGTCCAGCGACGGCACGGTCGGCGCCGTATACGGTACCGTAAGTAAGAATGCGGCGACTATGACCGCTATGATTACCGCGGCGACCAAAGCCGCGGCGAAAGTCTGCGTCAGCGTTTTCTTTCCCATACCTTTCTCCTTTATTCATAGCTGCGGGCACCCGTTCGGGCGCGACCGCCGCTCAACACTCAATTATATTATCACAGACCTTTTTACAAGGCAACCGTTTTCGCACGCGATCGCGTTTTTCGATACAGAAAGCCGCTTTTTATCCGAAAATACGCCGTTTGAAACAAATATCCGACATCTTGCGCAGTGAATTGTCAAGTTAAGCGCAACACTTTTGCAATTCTTGTTCAAACAAGTCAGCCGGCGTTTTGTAGTTTAGCATTTTCTTTGGTCTATTATTTATTTTCGCTACGTTTTGCGCAAGCGTCTTCGCGCAGTTCATTCGATTATGAACACTTTGCTCTCGTCGGGACCGAGCTTGCAGGACAGTCTGCTTCCCTCCCCCGTTTCGCCCGAGAACACCTCGCGGTATCTGCACGCGCCCTTTTTACCGAAAGCCACGTATTCGTCTTTTGCCAAAGCGCTTATATCGAGCGACGCTTTTGCGGAGAAAACCCCGTTGCGATTGAAGAAACATACCGCTGCCCTGCCGCCTTCGAGCGGACGGGCGAGAACGTCTACCGCAAGACCGCGCCTCAGCCTCTTCGCCTGTTTTCCGAGTCTGTCCTGATCTATGGCGATCAGGTCTTTGTCCGTGACAAGCGCCAGCACTTCGTCCGATATATTGCGGATGTCGTTGCCGAGTACGAGCGGCGCCGCCATCATGCACCAGAGCGCGAAGTGCGACTTGTTGCGCTCTCGGGACAGCCCTCCGTTGCCGACCTCGAGCATATCGGGATCGTTCCAATGTCCGGGGGACGCGTATTTATACAGTTTGACGTTGTGTTCGTAGATCAGTTTGATCCATCTCCACGAAGGATTGATATCGGGAGTGGTACGCCACAGATTGCCCGCGCTCGCGCCCCATTTATACGGCTGGTTGAATCCCCACTCGCATATAGAGAACGTGATCGGCTTCACCTCTTCTCCGCGTTCCGCGGCGACTTTTTCCGCCGCCGCTCTCACCGCTGCGCCCATCTTGCGGTATTGCAGCATTGCGCTGTCCGCGCGCGATCCGATAGGATTGAACATTTTGACGGTATTTACGCCTTTCTTCAGATCGACGACCGTCTGGAAACGTGCGGTCACGTTCCAGAACTTCTGCTTGGGGATATCGAGCATATAGTCGCGCTCTCCGTTGACCTGCACCATGAGCGCCTTTTCGTAAAGGCCTTTCTTGCGCACGCAGACGGTAAGCGCGTACTTCCCGTCCTCTTCGGCGTAGACGTTGTTATATTCCAACGCTCCGCGACAGGCGTCCATCCCGCTGACTTTGTACCCGCACGGCAGCTCCTTGTCGGGCATGAACTTGGCGAGTCCCGACACCTTGCCGTCGGTGCAAGGATAGAATTTGCCTTCCTTTTCGCCGAGTTTTGCGATCTCTATGCCGTAGACGATCGGCGCGTAACGGGATATCGGCTCGTTGTGACAGAAGTCGTATTTGAGGTATTCGAACCCCCACCTCGCAAACGTGAGCGCGTCTTTGTATTCGTTTCCCAGACTTGCGGGCAGATCCTCGCAGGTCAGAGTGCCGTTGGAAGAATAAATGCCCGCTTTCAGACCGAGCGCGTTTATCTTTTCGACCAACGCGGACATACCGTGGGCAAACCTCGTGAGGTCGTGACTTATCTCGCCGTTTTCGTCGCGCAGGGACGAATGCCAGCAGTCGTCGATGTTGATGTTGCGGTAGCCTGCGTCCGCAAGCCCTTTCTCCTTCATCGCGACGGCGGTCTCGTAGATGAGATCTTCGTCAATGTTGTTTTTGAACGTGTTCCAACTCGACCAGCCCATGGGCGGAGTCTGAGCGGCTCCGTTGTCGTACTCGACGTCGGAATACAGATCGGTCACCCGCGACGGACGCGTGAACAGTTTTTTGAGATAGCAGATCGGGCACATACCGTTTCTTTTCATAAGTCGCAAACTCCGGCAAAGTATTTCTTTTTATATTCTATAACAATAATACTGCCGCGGTCAAGCCCCTTTTTTCGCGTTCGGACGCATTTCGCAAACGCCGTCAGATCACCGCTATCTCGTATATGGCGTCGGCAAGCGCTTCGCACAGCTCGGAGCGAAACTTCTTGCTCTGCAACAGAGCTTTGTCCTCAGCGTTGCTCAAAAAGCCGCACTCCACTATCGCCGACGGCAGCGAAGAACATTTCGTGATGAAAAAGTCGCCCGCCTGCGGCGCGAGATCCGTCCTGCCGCAGTACCTTGCGTTTATCCGAGCGTTCAGTATCGCCTGCAACGCCGCCGCGAGCGAACCTCCCTTTCCCGTATCGTCGTAAAACACCTGTACGCCTCTGCGCGACTTCTGCGCGGGGAAGCTGTTCAGATGCAGACTTATCACGCACGCCGCGTTGCTCGCCGCGATTATCTCCGCTCTCTTTTCCATATCGGCGCGCTTGCCGTCCGCCAAAGCGTTGTCGTCCTCTCTGGTCAGAACGACGGCGACACCTCTCCTTTCGAGTTTGTCCGCAAGTTCGAGAGCGAGTTCGAGATTGATCTCGCTCTCCTTTGTCCCGTCGGATGCGGTCACCCCTCCGTCCCACCCGCCGTGCCCCGCGTCGACGACCACGGATACTCCCGTGCTTTCCGCGGGCATGAATACCGCCGCCGCTCCCGCCGCGACGGCTCCGAAAACCAACAGCATGACAAGAGCCGCCGCCATGGTTTTTTTGCCTATAAAAAACATCTTTTCCTCCGCAAAACGAATTTTGTCGTCAAATCGCGTTTTTTGCACTTTTGTATGCCGAAAGGCGCACTTATCCACAGAGTTTTCCACAAAAACATTCGTTTGTGTGGAAAACTCCGCGCATTTTATGCATCCGCGATATTATGTATATGTGTCGCTAAATCGCCATATTCGATACTTTTATTCATTCTTCCGTGCATAAGCAAAAACGCGCCCGAATATCCGTCCCGTACCGATTTTTTCCCGTTTCGTCCCGATCCCGCCTGTCACGTAAACGAACGCCTGCGGCATAGTATGCAAGAGAGTTTTCGGGAGGTAAATATGAACGAACACGCCGCCGGCGCAAAAACGCCTTATCCTTTTTTTGCCGTCGCCCGCCGAGATATGCACGACGCGAGACTGCTTCAGGACGCTTACGGAGGAAGAGAGAGCGAAACGACCGCGATATTGCAGTACGCCTATCAGAGTTATGTGCTGGAACGCTCGGATCCCGAGCTGTCGGGACTGCTCAAACGTATAGCGATCGCCGAAATGAAACATCACGAACTGCTCGGAGAGGCGATCTGGCTGAACGGGAAATCCCCGCTCATCGCCTCGAATACCTGCTTCTGGTCGGGCAGCGCGGTGGATTATTCGGAAGATCCCGTAAATATGCTCGAAAAAGACATCGCCGACGAAAAACAGGCGATCAAAAACTACGAAAGGATAGCGGCAATGCTGCACAACCCGTCTTGTTCGGCGCTCGTACTGCGTATAGTCGAAGACGAAAAAGTGCACGTAAAACTGCTGACCGAAGCGCTGGAAAAACTTACGGCGCGCTGACCCCCGAAAGAGAAAAACAGCCGACGCAAATGCGTCGGCTGTGCCTTGTCGTTTATGCGTTATGCTATTTTAACGCACACCTATCCCAGAATCTTCTTTTTCAGATCTTCGGTAAAAGCCGTGTTGCGGCGCTTTGCCTCTTCTACGGTTTTCGCGTTTACCGAAACGTACAGTTTGAGTTTGGGCTCCGTGCCGCTGGGGCGTATGCACACCCATTCGTCGTCGCCGAGATCGTACTTGATCACGTTGGTCTTAGGCAGTCCCGACGGAGCCTCGGAGCCGTCCGCATAAACCGTAACGCCCTTTTCGAAATCAGTCTCGGACACGGGCTTCTTGCCGCAGACGTCCGCGATCGGATTTTCTCTCGCGGAGTCCATGATCGCTTTCATCTTAGCCATGCCGTCCAACCCCTTGAACGCGAACGACGTGCTGCTCTCGCAGAAGCATCCGAACATCCCGAAGAGTTCGTTGAGCCTGTCGCAGACGCGCTTGCCTTTGTATTGGTAATAGCAAACCATTTCCGCAAACAGCATGCTTGCGACGACGGCGTCCTTGTCGCGGGCGTGCGTTCCCGACAGATAACCGTAGCTCTCTTCGTAGCCGAACAGGAAAGTATATTCGCCGCTGCTCTCCCACTCCTTTATCTTTTCGCCTATGAACTTGAACCCCGTGAGAACGTCGAAAGACTTCACTCCGTAATGCGCGGCTATCTTGTCCGCCAATCTTGTCGTGACTATCGTCTTGACTACCGCTCCGTTTGCGGGCAGATCGCCTCTTTCGGCGCGGCGCATGAGTATGTAGTCCATAAGCAGAGCCCCCGTCTGGTTTCCCGTAAGGAGCATGAATCTGCCTTCGGAATCGCGGACCGCGACCCCCATTCTGTCGCAATCGGGATCGGTGCCTATCACCGCGTCCGCGCCCGTCTTCTCCGCAAGCTTTATCCCGAGAGCCAGCGCGTCGGGCTGTTCGGGATTGGGCATCCCCACGGTCGGAAAATCGCCGTCGGGCAATCTCTGTTCCTCGACTACGTCCACGTTGATGCCCATACGGGAGAGCATCGTCGTCACGGGCACGTAGCCGCTGCCGTGCAGAGGACTGTAAACGAGTTTCATGCCCGGTCCTTCCGCGGCGACCGCCTCGGGCGACAGCGTAAGCTTCGCGACCTCGGCGTAATATCTCTCGTCCACGTCTTTGCCTATGACGGTGATATGCTCGGATATCTTCTTGCCGTTGCCGCCCTTTACGCCCTCTCTGTCTTGGGTGATTTCTTCGGTCGGTATGCCGAAATAGTCCGCTTTGTCTATGTATGAAACGACCTGCGCCGTGGCCTCGGGCGACATCTGAGCGCCGTCCTCGCCGTAAACTTTATATCCGTTATACTCTTTGGGATTGTGGCTTGCGGTGATCATGACTCCCGCTATCGCTTTGAGGTCGCGCACCGCAAAACTGCATACGGGGACGGGACGCACGTTCTCGAACAGATAGACCCTGACGCCCTGCGCGCCCAAAACGCGCGCCGTCGTCACGGCGAATTCGTAAGAAAAGTTGCGGGTATCGTAGGATATCACCACTCCTCTGTCGGCGGCGTTGCACGCGTTGATATAATCCGCAAGCCCTTTCGTCGCACGCGCGACGGTATAGACGTTCATATTGGCGATGCCGTATGCTATCGTACCGCGCATACCCGCCGTGCCGAACGCCAGCGGAAGGGTAAATCTCTCTTTTATCTCTTTTTCGTCGCCCGAAATGCTTTCGAGTTCTCTTTTGCCTCTCTCGTCACACAGATCCAGCCATCTGCGATAATTTTCAACGTAACCCATGATCGCCTCCGCATGCAGGTCAAGTGACCGCTACGATATTATATATCACAAAACCCGTATAAAGCGCAAGCAATATCGCTCCCTGCACGCGGAACGTCTTTTTGAATATCAGCGACGGAACGACAAGGACCGCCGTGATGACCAGCATCGCGGGGACCGCCGCCTGAGCGGTGAAGGCGTCTATCGGAAGCCCGCTGCCCGTGACCGCCGCCGAAACGCCGAGCAACAGAGTGCCGTTTATCACGTTGGCTCCGATGATGTTGCCCACTCCTATATCCGTCCGCCCCTTTACGAGAGAGGTCATACAGGTGACCAGTTCGGGCAGCGACGTGCCTATCGCCACGACCGTGATACCCACTATCTGCTGAGATATGCCCAGCGAGATACACAGCGCCTGCGCATTGTCGCAGAGCAGTTTCGCTCCCCCTGCGATGGCGACCGCGGACACCGCGAACACGGCAAACTTAGCCGCCCACGTCTTTGCGGAGTACCTCTCGCGCAGGGCCGGACCCGAAACGGAGACCCTTACGTCCCTTTTTCCTTCGGCGATGTTGAGCGCCACGAACGCGCCGAATACCGCCAGAAGCGCGATACCTTCCGCAAGACTTATCCCCGAGCCCGTCATGCAGAACGCCGCGGATACTGCCGCAGCACAGCACAGGAACACCGCCTTCGGCGCAAAACCTCTGCCGATCGACGGCGGTCTGACGGCTATCGCGAGTCCGAGTATCAACCCTATGTTGCAGAGCATCGAACCTATCGAATTGCCCACGGCGATCATGTTGAATCCTTCCGCCGCTTCGCCTCCGACCGCCATGCCCTGAATGACCGCGGTAAGGGACGTGAACAATTCCGGCAAAGTCGTACCGACCGATACGACGGTAGCTCCTATAATAAGTTCGGGCACGCCGAGAGCCTTCGCGATCCATGAAGCGCACTCCACGAAAAAGTCCCCGCCCTTGACTATCAGCGCCAGTCCCGCCGCCAGCAACACGACGTTGAGAAATATCTCCATACCGACAGCATATGCCGCCGTTTCCGACGTTATGCCGCGGGCGGTATTTACGGATATCCCGCTCTCCCGCCGTAAAAAACGGAGCCTTGCGGCTCCTTTCTCAATCCGAATTTTCGGCTACCAGTATTTTTGCGGGTACGGCTCGGTAAACGTCGCGCCGCAATATTTTTTTCTCGGCAAGCACTCCGTCCCGGTACGTCAGTCTCAGCAAATGGGAACGGTATCCGTTCTTTGCGGCGCGTACGACCTCGTGATCCTTTCCGTCCAGCGCGGGAACGAATTCTATCAGTTCCTCGGTCGGCGCGATCACCGCCTCTATCTCCGTCCTGAATTCGTAACGGTCGCTCCTCTTCGTGCCGTAGATCCTGAAAGTGAGCGTTCCTCCGTCTATCTCCGCGTCGACGTAGACGGGTCCGTCTCCGTCGTTGACCAGCACCATGTCGATCGCGTCGGATACGGTCGCGTCCTGAGAAAGTTCGCAATACGACGACGGAAGAGAATGCGCCCTTACGCTTTCGGCGGAAAGACCCGCCCTTATCCATGCGTTGTAGAGCGTCGTGGACACCTGGCACACTCCGCCGCCCACGCCTACGACGTATTCGCCGTTTTCTATGACCTTGGCTCGGCGGTATCCTCTCGCTTCCGTGCGCAGACCGACTATTCCGTTGAACGAAAGTTTTTCGCCCTCGTCCACTTCCAGAAAACAGAAATTGCTCGCCGCAAGCGCGAGATTGTAACTCCTGCCGTCCGCGCCTCTGTTGAAAGAGGTGGAAAAACTCGAAACGAGTACGGAGTTTTTATGTACGGAGGACGCGGGCTCTTCTATCGGAAGAGGTCTGCCTCCGCTCTGCGACGGGATCCTGCCGCCCTCCTCGTCGTACGCGCGATCCGCATTATCCGATCCGACGCTCTGCGGCGCGACCGCCTCGATCCTCACGTCTTCGGCAGCGGCGTATCCGAACGTCGGTACTGCCGACGGAAACAATGCCGCGCACGCGGCGATGACCGCAAAAAAGATCTTCTTCATACGGTTATTATGCGCGCGCGGCGGCATGATTTTACATTCCTGTCGGATTTCGCGAAATTTATTTTATCTTTATCCCGAGAACGTCGGCGGTCTTTCGGTCAACGGTCCAGTCCGAGCAGCCTATGTCTCCCGCCTTGCCCTGTCCGTGATAATCGCTGCCTCCGGTCGTTATCATGCCGAAACGGGCTGCGACGCCGCGCAGCGCGGCTATATCCGCCTGCGTGTGGGAAGGATAATAGGTTTCGATCCCTCCCAGACCTTCGGCGGCAAGTCCGCGTATCAGATCTTCCAGCCTGCCTTTTTGCTTGATGAGCATGGGATGGGCAAGCACCGGCACTCCGCCCGCGGCGAGTATCAGTCTGACTCCCTCGACGGGAGTCATGCGCTTGGACGGGACGTATGCGCTGCCGTTTTCACCCAGATAACGGTCGAACGCCTCCGTCATATTTGCGGCGTATCCCTTTGCGATGAGCAGTTTCGCGACGTGCGGTCTGCCCGTACTGCCGTCCTTGCTCTCTATCTGCGCCCTGTCCAGCTTTATCCCCTGCTCCGCAAGCTTGTCCAGAATGGCGTCTATCCTCTCGAGCCTCTTCTCGCGCAGAGCCGCGAGCCTGCCGCGCAACTCGGCGTTGTTCACGTCGATGCGGTATCCGAGGATATGCACGTCGGTGACCGAATACGTACTCAGTTCCACGCCGGCTATCACCTGCACGCCTGCCTTTTTGCCCGCCTCGATCGCCTCGTCCGTTCCGTCCACGGCGTCGTGATCGGTCACGGCGATACAGCCCAGACCGTTGCGTTTGGCCTTGACGACTATCTCCGACGGAGAATCCGATCCGTCCGAACAGCGGCTGTGTATATGCAGATCAGCCTTCATCTCCGCCCTCCGGAGCGTCTATCGCGGCGGCGGCTTCCTCTTCGTCCGTCGCTATCGCGTATTTGCCGAGCGTAGCCCCTATCCTGTCGTTTCTGTCGATCGCGCTGCCTATATCCTTAGTGACGTCTTCGCTCTTTTTCTTCGCCTTTTCGAGCAGTTCGTTCAGTTTGCCGAAGTCCTTGCGGAATTTGTCGAACGCCTTTCTTATCTCCGCGCTGTTCTTCTGTATCTGCAAAGACCTGAATCCCATCTGCAAACTGTTGAGCAGCGCCGCCATGATCGACGGGCCCCCTACCACCACGTTGAAATCCTGCCTGAGTTTGGTGCTGAGCCCGTCTATCGACATGGCTTCGGCATAAAGGCTTTCGCTGGGCAGATACATGACGGCAAAATCGGTCGTCCTCGGTTGGGATATGTATTTGTCGCGTATGCTGCGCGCTTGGGAAAGCAGATCGTTTTTCAGCGATTTCCTCGCCTCGTCCGCCTCGGCGAAAGCGCCCGCGTTCTGAGCCGTGACCAGCCTCTCGAAGTTCTCCACCGGGAATTTGCTGTCTATCGGCAGATATACCTCTCCGCCGTCGCGCCCCGGCATCTTTACCGCGAAATCCACCCTGTTTTGCCCCTTGACCCTGAACTGCTCCTCGTACTGGGACTTGTCAAGCAATTCTTCGAGCAGAGCCGCGAGCGCGGTCTCCCCCCATGTCCCGCGGGTCTTGACGCCGCTGAACACCTTGTTGATGTCCTTTACGTTGTCGCCGAGCTTCTGCATCTCCTGCAAGTTTTTATTTACGGTGTCCAGCTCCCCGCGCACGACTTCGAAAGACGTTTTCAGTCTTTCGTCCAACGTCTTGGAAAGTTTTTCGTCCACCGTTTCCCGTATCTTTTCCAACTGCACCGAGTTGTCCTGCCGCACTTTGCCGAGATTGTCGCTCATCTCGCGGCGCATGCCGTCCACGCCGTCTTTCAGTTCTTTGCGCGTTTCGGCGTACTGCATACGCAGATCGCCGCGCATCTCCGTAAGAGCGCGCTTGAGTTCTTCGCGCAGTTTGTCGAAATCTTTTTCCATACCCGTGTCGATCTTATCCATGTTACGGGTCTGCTCTTCGCGGAGCTGCTTCATATTTTCTCTGACGTCGCCGATCAACATATTGATCGATTCGCGGTTGCCTTTCAGATTGCTGTCGATCGCGGCGGCGACTACGTTATTCGCGTCGCTTTGGGTCTTCGAAATAAAATCCTTCGCCGACGTGATCTCTCTCAGTATCGCTTCCTCTCTGTCGTCCGCGCTCTCGTCTATCATCTTGCGCACGTCGTTGAGCGTATCGACGTCCGCTCCGCCCTTCTTCGACGCGTACACCGATACCGCAAGCGCCGCTGCGGACGCCGCCGCCGCGACCGCCGCCAATACCAATACCGCGATCTCCCATCCTGTCATTTTTTATCTCCTTTGCCGCCTCTTTGCGGCTGCTTTTTCGCAAACTTTTTTTCCGCCGCGGCTTTGAGCGCCTGCCCGTCGTTCGGGATCGATCCGAAGAGGCATCTCTCGAAAAGCTCCCTCCCGATCTCGGCGATCTCCTTTCCCTCGAACCCGACGGCGGCGAGCTCTTTCCCGCTTATTTTCAGCTCAGACGGCGAAAACGGCACTCCCGACTCCCGCATGATATCCCTCTCTTTCGCTATCCGTTCGGCGCGCGGATTGCGGGTGTGCAGTCCCGTCGCAACGCTGTCCGCTACCATCAGCGCGCACAGATCGTCCAGGATATCCGCATTGTCCGCTATGAACCGCCGCAGAGTGTTGCGCTTTGCCGTATTGTTTATGTCGAACATATGCAGAGCGATCAGCCTGACCGTCTTTTTGACGAAAGCTTTCGGATACCCCAAAGCGGTCAGCTCCTTCTCCGCACTCGCGGCGCCGTACTCGGCGTGAAAATGCATATTTCCGTCCCGCCTCATCGCTTCCGCTTTGCCCTCGTCATGCAGCAGAGCCGCCGTTTTCAGCCCGTCGGGCGCCGCTTCGGCGCAGACGAAGGCGTGTTCGAGCGCGTCGTATCTGTGCTGAGATGACGGCTGCTCCACTCCGGCGTTGTCCGCAAGAGCGGGAAACAGTTTCGCAAGGATCCCCGTTTCGAAAGCCGTATCGAGTCCGTTGCGCAGATATCTGCCGCGCATAAGTCCGTCCCACTCCCTGCGCTTGCGCTCGGCGGACAGTCCGTCTATACTGTCGACGTATTTCACGCACGCGGCCTTTGCAGCCGCGTCGGCGGAAAAACCTAATCCCGCCGCAAATCTCGCGAGCCGCAATATCCTTACGGGATCTTCCGACATAACGATATCGGCGTCGCGCACTGTGCGCAGCACTCCTTCCTCTATATCCCGTATCCCGCCGAGCGGATCGAGCGTTTGTCCGGCGAGAACGTCGAAATAAACGGCGTTGCAGCGGAAATCTCTGCGCAGAGAGTCTTCCTCCGGCGACGCGACGTACTCGAAACCCACGGGAGCGTGACTGCCTCCCGCAAGCTCGTATCTGTCGCGGCGGAACGCCGTATATTCGCATACGGCGCCGCAGTAATCCACGGTCGCGGACGCGACTCCGCCATGCGGTAAGACTACGCACCCGTCGGGCAGCATTTCCGCCAGCTTTTCGGGCGGCAGATCCGAACAAACGTCGAAGTCGGGGGCTTTTTCCGCCCGCCCGAGCAACGCGTCCCTGACGGAACCTCCCACCGCGTACAGTCTGTGCGGCAGTATCGCCTCCGCAAGCGGAACGAGCGCACGGAATATCTCCGAGCAGTTCATTCGCTCTTCTCCCGCGCGAGTACGCATATGCTGTCCAGACAGCGGTATTTGCCTCCGAGATCCAATCCGTAACCGACGACGAATTCGTCGGGTATCTCGAATCCCGTATAATCGGCTGTAAAGCCGTTGACCCTGCGCGAAGGTTTGTCCAACAGCGCGCATACTCTGACCGACGCGGGCTCTCTCTTTTTCAGCTCCTCGGTAAGCGCCGCCATGGTAAGTCCGCTGTCTATTATGTCCTCTACGAGCAGAACGTGTCTGCCTCTTATATCCGTGCCGACGTCCTTTCCGAACGTCACCGTACCGCATGAACGCGTCCCGTTTCCGTAACTGGAAGCGCAGACGGAATCTACCTCCGCAGGTACGGACATCGCGCGGATAAGATCGGCGAAAAAGATCATGGCTCCGTTGAGCACGCAGACCGCTACGAGGTCTTTGCCCCTGTAATCGACGTCTATCCGCGAGGCAAGTTCCCTCACCTTCGCGGCAATATCGTCCTTCGTGAACAATACCCTTTCGATAGCGCGGCGCGCGTCCTTTTCGGTCATCTTTCCTCCGATCTTATATAAGTTGCTTCGGAATCGGGTCCGACCGCAACGTCGGACGATATCTCCACCCCGACGACGGCGAGGACCCTGTTCCCGTGCGCAAGTACAGCGAGAGAGTCCCTGCGGCTTTTGGGATACTTTATATCGGTAAGATAATCTCCCAAAGACTTGTCCCCTCCTCCGAACCTGCGGAATCTGTCGCCGACCCTGCGGGTACGGAATACACTGCCCTCGGGCACTTTCGCCGCGTCCAGCCGCAGTTCTCCGCCCTCCTTATTGACGCAAAACGCGCGTCCGCCTATCTCGAACCTGCCTTCGCCGAACGCCGCCTCGCTCATGTCCTTTTCCGCTTTCTCCGCTCGGAATACCGCAACGCCCCCGCGCCTCCTTTCCGCGACGAAATCGTGCGGTAAACAAACACGGGCGCCGCAATTTTTGAAATACAGAGCCTCTATTGCCTCGATGTGTACGCGTTCGCTGTCAACTCTCGCGCCGACTGCCGAAAGCGCCTTCGCCACGCTTGCGGCTACAGCCGCCGGGTGGAGGACGAACGCCTCGTCCGGTATCAGAGCTTCCCCGTTTTGCGCCCTCGGGTCCGCGCTTGCTGTATCGATATACGCCGCCGCGTCGCGGGCCGCGGCGGACAGCCTCCTTACGTTTTCGTCGAGCGACGGATACATCTTCTTTATAGCAGGGATCACCGTGCCGCGCAGATAGTTGCGCGTATAAGACGGGTCTGCGTTGGTGGAGTCTTCGCGGTAGCGCAGTCCGTTTTCCGCGATATACCTCTCCACGAGTTCGCGCGGAGTGGCAAGCATGGGACGGAATATCACGCCGTCGTCCTCTTTCATTCCGCACAGTCCGTCTATACCGCAGCCGCGGAACACGTGCATGAGCACGCTTTCGGTCTGGTCGGAAAGGTGGTGCGCGGTCAGCACTCTGTCCGCTTTCCCCGACGATACGGTCCTTTCGAATATCTCTCTGCGCACGATCCTCGCGCCCTGCTCGATACCGTAACCGCGCTCGGCGCAGAAAGCGGGGACGTCCTCTTCGTACGACAAAGCCGGCAGACCGTACTCTGCGGCAAGGCCCAGCACGAAATCCCTGTCCTCTTCGCTCTCCTCTCCCCTTATACGGTGATTTACGTGCAGGACGGAGAGCTTGCGGCAAAAACCGCCGTGCGCAAGAAAGTGCAGCAGCGCAATGCTGTCCCTTCCGCCGCTGACGGCGACGGCTATGCTGTCGAAGGCATTCAGTTTTTCGCGAATATCGTCGCCGAACAAACGGATCATGTCTATATTATATACCATGCGCGCGTTTTGGGCAAGCGGCAGCGCCCCGCACGTTTCGTCCTTGCGATACGGGCAATAATCTCGAACAAGCGAGGTCGTAAATTATGGAAAAAACTAACGTTTCTTACCGAAAAAAACCTAAAATAACGGTGGCGGAAGCGTCGTTCGACGTCTGTTATCTGCTGTCGCTCGCGGCGCTCGGAACGGCGCTCGCCGTATCCGGCAACGCATTGTGGAGCGCGGCGGCTTTCGTGCTTTTGTGCGGCGACGCTCTGCATCTCGCGCCGAGGATAAGCAGAGCGGCGGGAGGCGCTCCGTCCGTATGGGAAGAGCGCGGCAAACTCGCCGCGTCGGTCACGATGACGGTATTCTATCTGCTTCTGTGGTTTTACGCGGCGAACGGTTTCGCAGACGTTCCGATCGGAGCCACCGCCGCGGTATGCGCGCTCGTGGCGATAAGGATATTGCTGTGTCTGCTCCCGAAGTCTTTCGAAAACGGCGCGCCCTTTTCCGTCGCGATAGTACGCAACGTTCCGTTCGTTGCGCTCGGAGCCGCCGTTGCCGCACTTTACGGCACGTACGCGGGGACAAGCGCGTTTTGTCTGTACGTCTGCATAGCCGTCGCTATCAGCTTCGCCTGCTACGTTCCCGTAGTGCTGTTTGCAAGACGTTGTCCCAAACTCGGGATGCTGATGATCCCGAAAAGCTGCGCGTACGTCGCCATAGTCGCTCTGGGGCTTATGCCGCTGTGAGTCGTCCGCAAAACGAAAGGCGCGTCCTAAGACGCGCCTCTGCCGTCATAGTCTGACGGATCACTTTGCGTACAGCTTGACGCTCCTCAGCACGGGTACGGATCTGGACTGCTTGATCACGACCCTTACGGTATCGCTCTCGGGAGCGTCCTCGAACAGAAGGATCCTTCTGTTGCCGATGACCGTGCTGTCGCCTATGAGTTCCCAGCCGTCCTCGGAGAGCACCCATACTTCGAATTCCTCCACTCTCTGCGAAGAGCGGGAATCCTCGCGCAGGTCGATCCTGCCCAGCTGCATCTTGCCCGAGAGTTTGAATTCTATGATGTACTCGTTGTCCTCGAAAGTATAGCCGTCGTAAGTGCTCTCGTCGAGGAGATCATACAGCTCGGGCTTTTCGGTCAGCCCCTCGTTGTCGCCCACCGATATCGAAGTGACGTTGGCGAGTTTCGCGGTCGTCCTTGCGATCTCTTCGCCGAACTCCGCGAGCACCTCCACGTCCTTTTCGTCGATACGTCCGTCCTTGTTGGGCGGCACGTTGAGCAGCAGACTGCTGTTGCCGCCTACGGCTTTATAATAAATGTTCAGAAGCTGATCGAGCGACTTGGGTTTTTGGTTGGAGTGCCAGAACCACCCTTTGCGTATGCTGACGTCCACCTCGGAGGGGTACCAGACGAGATCCTGATATTTCTTGAGAAGTTCGCGGCTGCCGACGTCTTCGGCGGACGCGTCCACCGCTTGAAGATCGTCCGCTTCGTCGACGCTGCCCTGCCAGTTGGTGTTGGCGGCGTTGCCCTTGCTGACGACGTTCCATTCGCTCTCGCGGCTGCTGCCGGCTTCGTTGCCGACCCAACGCACGTCGCTGCCCTGGTTCGCCACTACGCAGCCGGGCTGCAATTCTCTGATGAGCGCTTCCCACGCTTCGAGATCGTAGGCGAAGTCTTCGTCCATCTCGACGTCCTCGCCGAGCGCTCCGTCCATCCACACGCAGAATATCTCTCCCTTGCCGTCGCCGTCGAAGTCGGGGCCGTATTCGCCTCCGAGCAACTCGCGCAGCTGATCCATATAGAATTCGTTATAAGCGTTGGTACCGTAAGTTTCGGCGTTCATATCCCACGGAGAGAGGTATATCCCGAGTTTGAGACCGTACTTTTCGCAACTCTCCGACAGCTCTTTGACCACGTCGCCGTTGCCGTTCCTGTAAGGGCTGTTCTTGATGCTGTGTTCGGTCGTTTCGGTCTGCCACAGGCAGAAACCGTCGTGGTGTTTCGCCGTAATGATGATACCCTTGCTGCCCGACGCTTTGAGCGCCTCGCACCATTGGTCGGTATCCAGCGAAGAGGGATTGAACAGAGCGGGATCTTCGTCGCCCGTGCCCCATTCCGCACCCGTCATGGTATTCATGCCGAAGTGTATGAAGTTGTAATACTCCAGCTCCATGAAGTCGAGCTGTACCTGCGACGGAACGACGGAGATAAGACGGTCGACTTCCGCGCTCTCCTTGTCGTAGCCGTTGTTGTAGTTGCCGCAGCCCTCGTCGAACTCGTGCCCCTTCTCGTAGGTCTTTTCGGGATGTTCGTAATAGTCGTAATTTTCGCATCCCGCGAAGAAGCACAGACAGCAAATACATATTGCCGCGACTGCCGCGATCACGCTTTTCTTTCTCATTTATCTCTCCTTTTGCGCAACCGTGTTGCGCGGTTTATCTCACCTTATCGCTTTATCGGCGCCGCCTGTACCGCGGCGAGCGCGTCCGCCGCTTCGGGGCAGTCGATATATTCGGCTCGGCCCTCGTCGCACATAGAGGCGTATTCGGGTCGGAAAGGGATACGCGCCAGAACGGGCAGGGAATATTTTTCCGCCGTTTCCTCCACTCCGCCTTTGCCGAAAATATAATGCCTGCCGCCGCACGAGGGGCAGTCGAACCAGCTGTAATTTTCCACTATGCCGATTATCGGCACGTTCATCATCCTTGCCATATTGACGGCTTTGCCGACGATCATCGACACCAGTTGCTGCGGCGACGTAACGACGATTATGCCGTCCACAGGCAGGCTCTGGAATACGGTCAGAGCCACGTCGCCCGTGCCGGGAGGCATATCGACGAACATCAGATCGGTATCCCCCCACTCCACTTCGTCCCAGAATTGTTTGACTAATCCCGATATCACGGGACCGCGCCACAGAACGGGATCGTCCTCGTTGCGCAGCATCATGTTGACGGATATGAGTTTTATCCCTTTCTCGGCGGTAACGGCGGGAAGTATCTTTTTCCCGTCGCTCATGGCGGCGGTATGCACGCCGAACATCTTCGGGATCGACGGTCCCGTAACGTCCGCGTCGAGTACCGCGGTCGAAATGCCGCGCGCCGCCGCTGCCGAAGCAAGCAGCGCCGTGACTGACGATTTGCCGACTCCACCTTTGCCGCTGACTATCCCTATGACTTTTTTGATCTTACCGTGTTCCGCCCTCTTCGGTCCCGCATTGTCTCTCGACGCGCAGTCCGCTCCGCAGGACGAACAGTCGTGATTGCATTCCTCTGCCATTTACGCCTCCGTTCACGCGTTCGATTATATTCTACAACAGACTCGATCTTTTTGCAACGGTTGGACCGTTTTTCGATCCCGCGAAAAACCGCAAAAAAGGATCCCTTCCGCCCGACGCCCCGAAAAACAGCCTCAACGTTTCTTTTTTTGAGGACAAACGCGATTTTTCGACATGATTTTCGACAAATTTCGACACAATCCGCAAAAACGTTTGACAGCCGTCCTCTGCCGACTTTATACTCGGTTTTGAGGCTTGCCGCCTTTCGGGAGGAAAATGAGAAACAGGAGATTTCCGCTTTTGCTCGCCGCATTTGCGGTATTTTTATTCGGTTTTGCAACGGCTTCGTGTTCCGTGCCCTCGGCAACGGTATATTTTTCGGCGGACGGACAGATCGTCGCCGAAGCTGAAGTGACCGAAACGAGCGGACTCGAGCTCTTCGAGCCCGAGACCGACGACGGCCGTTACTTCGTCGGTTGGTATGCGGACGAAGCCTTTACCGAGCCTTTCGATTATCACCGATATATCGTGAACGATTTTCCCGAAGACGTCGTTATCTACGCTCTGTTCGTCGACGGCGATCCCGACGTCTGCGCGCACGAGCTTCGGCACATCGAGGGCAAAGCTCCCTCTTGCGTGGAAGCGGGCAGCGCGGAATACTGGCACTGCGCGCTGTGCGGCAAGAATTTCGCGACCGAAGATTGCCTGACGGAGATAGATACAGTAATTCTCGCTCCGACGGGGCACGATCTCGTTTTCGTCCCCGAAAAAGACGCCTCCTGCACGGAGGGAGGCAATGCTCAGCACTGGTTTTGTCCGTCCTGCGGAAAATATTTCCTCGACGAAGACGCAACGACCGAGACCGACGACCCGGGCATTCCCGCGCTGTCGCATCTGCCCGTGTACGTTGCCGAAGTATCTCCCGCCTGCGACGAAGACGGTACCGCGGAGCATTGGAAATGCGCACGATGCGCTTTGACGTTCTCCGACGCGTCGTGTATGACTCCCGTCAAAGACGGCGATCTCGTAATCCCCGCGCCCGGGCACTCTTTCGGCGAGCGCACGATAAGCTCCGCCCCCGACGAAACTTCCGCCGGGAAAGTCGTTTCCGTCTGCTCCGCCTGCGGCGACGCGCGCACGGAGACCGTTCCCGCCCTTTCAGACCGCGACTTCTATTCGGTATCCGAAACTCCCTCTTCATGCTCCGAGCACGGATACAGGATCTATTCGTTCGTATTGGACGGCGAGGCTTTGTATGTGAGAGAGCCTCTGCCTCTTGCCGATCACGTGCCCGCCGCGCCGAGCGGAGCTTTCGATAATTCCTGCACGGAAAACGGTTACACGGGCGACGTTTTGTGCGAAGTATGCGGCGCCATGCTGTCGGAAGGCGTGACCGTCCCTGCAAAGGGACATTCTTACGACGACGGCGTCGTCACCGTAAAGCCCTCCTGCGAACATAAGGGCGAATGCGTGTTTACCTGCTCCGAATGCGGCGATACGGACGTGCGCGAGCTTGCGCCGCTGCCGCATTCGCTCGAATACTTTTCCGAGTTGCTCCCGACCTGCACGCAGGACGGACATACAGCCTACAACAGATGCTCGGACTGCGGAAAATATTTCGCCGAAGACGGGCGGAGCGAATTGACCGAAGACGACTTGATCGTGTCCGCATACGGTCACGACCTTGACGACAACGGCGTTTGTTCGCGCTGCGGCAAGCTCTTTACCGTAGGGCTCGTTTACGAACTTCGCGGGAACGGCTATTACGCGGTCGGAGCGGAATTGCCGCAGGGTACGACCGAGATCGTCGTACCCGAAACATACGAAGGCCTGCCCGTCATCGGGATAGCCTCGTATGCGTTTGCTAATTACGCCGACGTCGCTTCGATCACGATACCCGACAGCGTGGCAGAGATCGGGGACGACGCTTTCGCTGGCTGCGACGGCGTGACGGCGCTCACCGTGCCGTTCGTCGGGAACACCCGCGACGACGAAGAGTTCTCGATCGGAAGCTGGTTCGGCGTCGGATCGAGCAATGCGTCGCTGCCCCTGACGTCCGTAACGCTGACGTCCGCGACGAGGATACCCTCGGGAGCTTTTTCGCAATGTATAAACCTGTCTTCCGTCGATCTCAACGCGGGAGTGACGCATATCGGCGATATGGCTTTCTTTGCCTGCATATCCCTGACGTCGGTCACTCTGCCGGACGGCGTGATCGGTATAGGCTCGCAGGCGTTCCGTCAATGCGTCTCGCTGTCAGCGTTAAGGCTGCCGCAGTCCGCCGAGGAGATAGGCTCGGACGCCTTTGCGTCCGTATCCGACTCGTTATCCGTGACCTTTGCGGGAAGCGAAGTGCAATGGGAAGCCCTGGCAGAGCATTTCGGCGACAACGTGACCGTGATATACGAATAACGTAAACGCACCGTGCAAAAAAGCGGAGGACTTACCCTCCGCTCGTCTTATATGTGGTGTTAACCTACTCCCGCTCGGGATTTTCACCTATACCGAAGTATCTCTCGGTAAGCTCTCTCCCGCCCGTTTCGGCGGCGACTCCGTCCTTGATAAGCACGGCCTTATCGCACAGCGCGGCGGCGCAGCGCAGGTCGTGCGTAACGCATATGAGCGTACCTCCGCTCTCCCTGTGCCACGCGTTTATGTTGGAAACGAGTTTTTTCAGATTGCGGTAATCCTGACCTACGGTCGGTTCGTCGAGAATGAGGACCTCCGGTTGCGTGGCAAGCACCGCCGCCACGGAAACTCTTCTCTTCTGTCCTTCGCTCAGCGATTGCGGATGTCTGTCCATTATATCGGTCAGCTCGAACTTTTCCGCTATCTTTTCCGCTGTCGCCGGGTCTTTCGCGCCGAACGCTATCTCTTTGCGCACCGTCGGCATAAACAGCTGATAGTTCGGATTCTGGTAGACGACGCCCACCTTCCCGAACCACTTTCTGCCCGCCCTTCCCGAGCCGAATCCTTTTCCTAGATACTGATCTATCCTGCCCGACGACGGTCGTATGAGCCGCGCTATAAGCCTCATCAAAGTCGTCTTGCCGCAGCCGTTTTCGCCGAGAAGCAAGACCCTCTCACCTCTGCGGATATCGAAACTTACGCTTTTGAGTATGTCCCTCCCGGACAGACGTCGTCCGACCTCGCGCAGGGCAAAAACGACGTCGCCCAAGACCGCGCCCGCCTCGTGATCGTCGCTTATGCTCGCCGCCTGCGCGCGCAGGTAGCTATCCGTATCGGAGATCTCGTTGATCTTGCCGCCGTCTATCGCAAATACTCTGTCCACATAGTCGAGGACCATATCCAGACGGTGTTCGACCACAAGGACGGCGTAACCGCTTTTCGCAAGCGATCTCAACGCGCCCATAAGCAGACGGGTACCGGCTTTGTCAAGATTGGCGAGCGGCTCGTCCAATATCATTATTTTCTGTCCCATGGCAAGCGTAGCCGCTGTGATGAGCCTCTGTTTCTGTCCTCCCGAAAGCGTTTTCGTGCTCCACGTCTTGTCGAGTTTCAGCGCGCGGCAGGCGTTGTCGATCGCCGCGGCGGTATCCTCGGGGCTTTTGGCGAGATTTTCGCATCCGAACGCTATCTCGTCCTCGACTTTGTCCTGTATTATCTGATTTTCCGCATTTTGAAGCACGACTCCGACCTTGCGCGAAAGCACGCTCATCGGCATCCCCGCTATGTCCTTACCGTCCACCTTGACGACGCCCGAGAGAGTACCCTGCGCGACGTTGGGGATTATGCCGCAAAACAGCGACAATACGGTGGATTTGCCGCTGCCCGAATATCCCGAAAGCAACGTCACTTCGCCGTAATTTACCGCGAGGTCGGCATTGTCGAGCACGGGCACGGGATTGCCGTCGTATGCGAAGGATACGCGTTTGAGTTCCAAAGCCGTTCTGTTCATATCGCCACCGCCAGAGCCGCGAGCGCGATCGAGATCGCTATATATACGGCGTCTTTCCATTGAAATTTTACCGGTTTATAGATCGTATACCGAGCCTTTTTCGTGGTAAAGCCCCTCGTTTCCACGCTCAGCGCGAGCGTATCCGATATATTGACCAATCTCATGACGAACGGCACCATGAACGCGCGGTAGAATATTTTGGGATTCACAGGCGATCCCGCGCCGCGCGTGCGCATCGCCTCCCTCACCTGCCGGACTTCCTTTGCGAGCAAAGGAAAAAACGACAGCGCTATCATCATGCCGAGGGTTATCGCCCGCGGCACGCGAAGCTGCGACAGATTGCGCATGAGCTTTACCGGCGCGAGCCCAAGCCCGGGTATGACCGCGGCGCATACCGACAAGATGCGGCTTACCATTGCCAGCGCGAGATCGGAATTGTCCGAAAAAGCATATGTAAGCCCCCCGAACAGCGCGGTAAAGGCCGCCGCAACGGGAAGCACCGCAAGGCACGCCTTCCAATAACCGAAGCAAAGCAACAACAGCCACGTGGCTCCCGCATAGACGAACGAATTGACCGTCTTGGCGGTGACCATGCCCACGATCAGCACTACCAGAGAGGCGAGAACTCCCGCTACGGGATATATCGGATTTTTGACTTGCAGCCGTTCGCTCACTTTTTCAGCACTCCCGATTTTTTGAGTTCACGCGCGATCTTCAGCCCTATCAACGCTCCTATGAACGCTATCGCGACCGCGGCAAGACTTACGCCGACCGCGACCCACGGATGTTCGATCGCGGCAAGTCTGTAAACCGACTCGGACCCGAAGATCATAATGTGCCCGAGATATACCGGGATGCTGACGGGAATGAACAGCGCCGCCCCGAGATAGCATGCGAGGTCTTTCCCGTATCCCCTGAATATCGCAAATATCAGGACCTCGACTATGATGCCGCTTATGAGATTGGTTATGAACATCTCCTGCGCCATAAAGAGCAAAAACACGCCCGTGAAGATCGACATGAGGAACAGAGAGCCCGTCTTGCGCACCTTCATCAGCCCTATCGCGGGGAAAACCGAGAATTGCAGCGCCGTGACCACCTGCGCTATCCCGAATACGGGCACCTGCGACACGAAGACCATGACCGCGCTTGTCAGCAGCATGGCAGCGGATATCACGGCGAGGAACACTATATCCTTGACCTTCCAGTCAAAATACTTTTCCCAAAACCTGCCCGCCGCGCTCTTTTTGCGTACGGTGGTATCGATATTTTCGTCTTCGCCGTCGCCGCCGATCCCGGCGTTCTCCGCGTCTTTCGGCGCGTCGGATATGTCTTTTGCCTCTTCTTCGGTTTTTTCGGCAGACTGCGCCGAGCCCGCCACGGAAGCGAGCAGATCGCTCTCCTCTCCGAAACTTCTATCCTTTTCTTCGTTCATCGGTCATGACTCCTTTTTCTATTTTGTAAACTCTGTCCGCGATCGCCATAGTGGACTCGCGGTGTGATACCAGTATTATCGCTTTGTCGCTGCGGCAGTCCTTGAGCGCTTTGAGGATAATCCCCTCGTTGATACTGTCCACGTTGCTTGTGGGCTCGTCGAGAAGTATAAGTCTGCCGTCGTGCAAAAACGCCCGCGCAAGCCCTATCCTCTGCTTCTCTCCCGCGGAAAGATTGTCGCCCAAAGCTCCTACCTTCGTGTCGTAGCCGTCGGGCAGAGATTCTATGAACTCGTGCACGGAAGCCTTGCGGCATGCCTCTTTCAGTTCTTCGTCCGTCGCGTCGTATTTCGCTATGCGCAGGTTGTCGGCGATGCTCTCGTCGAAAAGATAAGTGCTCTGCGACACCATGGCTACGTTGTCGGTAAGGCTGTCGCTGTTGATACGGTCCACGTCCGTGCCGTCGTATTCTATCGAGCCGGAATCCTTTTCCCAAAATCTCATCAACAGTTTGAGCAGGGTGGATTTTCCGCAACCGCTCGCGCCTACGATACCCACGATCTCACCCGCTTCGGCGTGCATACATACTTCGTTCAGCACGCGCTTGTCCCGTTCGTAACTGAAGCACAGATCCTTGGTTTCGACGCGGTGGAAATCCATGTCCGTGCCGTCCGTTACGGGTTCGACGGCAGGCTTTTCGGCAAGAAGTTTCAGAACTCTGTCGCCGCTGGCGAACGTCTGCGTAAGATTGCCCGGCAGAGCGGATATCGCTATGACGGGTCCGAACGATCCGAACACCGCAACGACTCCTATTATCATCTTTCCTATGCTCAAAGCTCCGGCGGAAACTAAAACTATGCCCACGATCAAAGTGAGTATTATGAACACGGATACGAAAATTTCGGTAATCCCCGCCGCCGTCGCCGTCTTGCGTTTTATCTTCTTGGTATAGTCCAGAAGCACGTCGCTCCTGCGGTCCACCTCGGCAAGTCTTTCCTTTTCGGCGTTATTGAGGACTATGTCTTTCACGCCCTTTATGCTGTCGAGAAAATAAGCGTTGAACGACGAAAACTCTTTCCTGTATCCCACGCCGCCCGAACGCAGCAGCGACGACGATATCACGGGAAGGACGACTCCTATCGCGAAGTATCCGACAAGCGCCGCCAGCGCCAGATACCATGACGACGCGAATCCCACGAACAGGAACACTGCGGTCGAGACGACCGCCGCGATACATATCGGCGATATGGTATGAGCATAGAACACTTCGAGCGTTTCTATATCGGAGGTGATCATCGCGATGATCGCGCCTTTGCGTTTGGATTCGAGTTTCGCGGGACAGAGCACGCGCAGCGCGCCGAATATCTTGTCGCGCAGCACCGCGAGCAACCTGAACGCTATGTAATGGTTGCAATACTGTTCCGCATACCGCAGCAGGCCTCTGAGCACGCCGCAGCCCACGGCGAGACCGATTATCAGACCGTAAGACATGGCGATCTGTTCGCCGAGAGCCTTCGCTATGCCTATCGCGCCGAAAAGCGTCACTCCCATCGCGCTGATAAAGCCCAGGCTGCCGTTGACGACGGCAAAGACCATGATGTAAGCGAGCGATCCCAACAGCACGATCAGCCGCGCCATTATCTTTGCTCCGCCCGCTCTTTCCGCATTATTCTTTTTCATTGCCTTCGCCCTCCCCGAGATAGCCCTCTTCCAGCGCTTTCTGCGTATTGTACAGCGAAGCGTAATCACCGCCGAGCGCCATCAGCTCGGCGTGCGATCCGCACTCTTTGACCTTGCCTTCCGCCATAAAATATATCTTGTCCGCCCTGACTACGTTGGCGAGCCTGTGGGATATGACTATCACGTTTTTGCTCTTCGAGAGTTTTTCCACGTTGTCCATTATCACAGCCTCGCTGTCGGCGTCGATATTGGAAGTCGCCTCGTCGAACACGTATACGTCCTTGTCCGCAACGAGATTTACCGCCAGGGCCAGCCTCTGTTTCTGCCCGCCCGAGATATTGCCTCCGTCCTCCGCGACGATCTTGTCGGGTCCGCCCTCTTCGCGTACGAACCGCGCAAGATCGACTTTTTCGAGCGCGTCGTATATCTCTTCGTCGGTAACGTCCGGCTTTGCAAGACGGAAATTGGACCTTACGCTCTCGTTGAATATATAAGTGTTGTACGACACTATCGCAAGTTTGGAATACCAGCTCGCGCGCGACGCTTTTTCTATCGGCATTCCTCCGACCTCCACGCCGCCTTCACGCGCTCTGTACGCGCCGCCGATGAGATTGACGACGGTCGACTTGCCGCAGCCGCTTTCGCCGACGATGGCTGTAAATCCCGTCCGAGGAAAAGACATCGTCACGTCTTCGAGCACGTCGCGTTTGCCGTCGTACGAGAACGTGACGCCGAGCAATTCTATGCTCGGATCGGAAACTTCCCCGTCGCCCCACTGCGGCTCTTTCGCTTCGAGTATTTCCAATATCTTTCTTCCCGCGCTCGCTCCGTTCATCGCCACGTGGAACGCGCTGCCCAGACTGCGCAGCGGCAGGAAAAATTCCACCGCGACGAGCACGAGGAACAGCGCAGAAAACGGATCGCCGCCCTGCGTTACGCCGTAGACCGCCAGCGCAATGCCAGCGCCCGCGCCGCCATACGCGACGAGATCCATTATCGTCGTGCTTGCAAGCTGCATCACGAGCACTTTCATCGTTATCTTGCGGAATTCCTCGGCGCTCTCGTTTATCTGCGCATGCTTGCTCGCGTCGGCTTTGAATATTTTCAGCTCTTTCAGTCCTTGCACGCTGTCGAGAAAAATATCGCCCATCGACGTATATTTGCCCCAATATTTCGCAAATATCTTCTTCGCGTATTTCGACACCGCCACGATCGACACGGGAATGAGCGGCACGCATACTATCAGCATGACCGCCGTGCGCCAGTCCAACGGTACGCAGATCGCAAACAGAATGAACGGGGCTATCATCGAATAGAAGAACTGCGGCAGATATGTGGAATAATACAGATCGAGCTGTTCTATCCCCTCTACGCCCACCTGCGTCATGCCCGCCATCGTGGCTTTTTCGGACGACCTTACGCCGAGTCGCAGCATCTTGTCGTAAGCGCGTGCGCGCAGGTCTTTTTTTACGTGCGCCCCGAGCGTGTTCTTGAACTCGTTGGTGAGCTTGGTGATACAGAACCTTAGCGCTATGCATACCGACGCTATCGCGGCGGGAGCTATGTACTCCGCCGCGCCCGCGCCGTCGGCGGCGAGCCTGACGGCATAACATATACACGCCGTGATGCCGAGATTCGCGAGCAGTCCGACGATCATCGCCAAAACCGAATACGCTATATATTTACGGTTGCCGCCCAAAAGTCCGAGCAGATCTTTGTCAAGCATCGCTATCCTCTCCTCCCGCGTCTTTTTTCGGCTCTTTCGCCTTCGCTTCGCGCGCTTTGCGCTTTTCTTCTTTCGCGTCCGCACGTTTTGTTTTCAGGGTCTCCGACAAATGCGCGAACGCTGTTATCGGATGAGAAAACATCAGCCTCGGTCCCGAGTAACGCATCACTTCGGATATCCGCGCGCGCATATCGGGCTTGTAACAATGTATCTTGCAGTTGGAACAAAACGGCTTTTCGTCGCCGAACGGGCACCTCTCCCTGCGCTGTTCGACGTATGCCGCCAGCTCCGCGCAGTCGGAACACAGCTCTCCCTTTTTCGTCTTGTGCCTGCCTCTGCAATACATCCCGATCATCAGCCGTACGATCTCGAGATCTTTTTGCTTTTCCATCAGTCTGTCACCTCTATGCGGTTAGCGGCTGCTACCTTATGGTTAGCATACGCTAACATTCACGCCTCAATTATATAGTCTTTCAAAGAAAAACGCAAACAAAATAACAGGGTATCTTCGATTTTTTCGCGCAAAGCCGGCTTATCGGCACAAAAGCGTCGGAAAATCCCGTCCCGCTTTCTTTGGAGCGGCATACCGTCCCGAAACGTATTTCTGCCGCAGTCTTTTAAGAAAGCGCAATATCGCAGAATATCGGATAGTGATCAGTCATCGCAAGCCCCTTGCTCTCGTCGAAAAACGGCGCGGTGACGATCTCGAATCTCAGAGGCGTCGCGCCGACGCCCTCCATGAATATGTGATCCCACAGATTGTCGCTGTGTTCCTCCACGAATCCTTCGTCGCAGACGACCCGCACTCCGTCGGAATATTTTACGTCTTCGGCGCCCGTGACCGAGAGTATGTCGCCGTAATTCGATCCTTCGCCGTAGTCTTCGTTTTCGAGTACGTTGTAATCTCCCGCGGCGAACACCGGGCAGCCGTACTCTTCGACGATCTCGTCCATCTTTGCGGCAAGTTCGCGTATCTGCGATGAACGGTAACGCACCTTGTTTTCTTCCGTGCCGAGATCGAAATGCGTGGAAGTGAGCGCAAATCTTTCGCCCTCCGCGGTTTCGAAAACTCCCCATGCGACGGCGCGGCAGCCGCTGTTGTCTTTCTGCGAATATTCGAAATAGCCGCTGTCCACGACGGTCAGCCTGTCTGCGGAGTATATGATATTCGTCTTGATCTTTCCTTCGTGCAGAAAGGCGTACTCCCCTTCTATCCTGTCGGAGAGATATTTGTACCAATCTCCGCACAGCTCCTGCAAAGCGACCGCGTCGGGAGAGTAATGTGCAAAAAACTCGTCCGCCATTTGAGCGCGGTGCGGTACGGGCGTGCCTCCCCACGACTCCATATGGACCAGCATATTGACGGACATGATCCTCACGTCCGTACCGTCGGCACGGGTCGCGTCCTGCTGCCTGAGAGAATCGAACGCCCATTCGGGATAATCCTCCGTCGAACAGGCGCACAGACAGAGAAGCAGCGCGACAAGCATTACTGCGACGGCGACACCCGCAAATCTCCTCATGTTACCTCTCCGTCCCATCTCGCAAGGACGAAAAGACCCGCGGCTTGCGCGGGTCTTGCCTTTTTCGTATTATTGCTCTTCTTCGGGAGCGGGATAAGTGTCTATATACTTTTCCTTATCCGCGTCCGTCATGAACTTGGGGATACGTCCGTCCTCGGTCTTGTCCGAGCTTTCGTATCCGCTTGCGATCGCGCTCTCCGCGAGGACTACGTTGTTGGGTTCGGCGGAATAGTCGTCGAGATCCACAAAGAACGTGTATCCGAAGGTGTTGTCGATATAGAACACCTTGTCTTCGAGGATCGTGGGCGGCAGCCACGAAGTGCTGATATCCGCTTCGCTGATCAGGTATGCGCTCGGTTTGCTTCCGTCGGAAAGCCCGAGGTGCGCCATATACAGATTATTGCTCGCCACATAATAGAGGGTATCGGTCGCCACGTCGTATTCTATGACCGTCGGAGAGGCCGAGAAGGAATATTCGAGCTCCTCCGTGACCTGTACGCCTTCGTCGTTGATGCTGTAAACCGTGAACAGCGACGACGCTATCACGCCCACGCCCTTGTCGAGCCCGATGTGGATGACGGACGAGAGCGCGCTCTCGGCAAGCTTGACTTCCGCCGCAGGATCGAAAGAAGGCTGCGTGCCGGTAAATTTGTATCCGAAGGTACGCGCAGTGGAATCGACGCCCGCCGCAGCGGCCTTGGTATAGTACAGCACCACTCCGTCGCTGTCCTCGCCCACGCCGAGCAGCGCTATCGTATAACGGTGTTCTCTGTCGGCGATCTCGTTTTCGTCGGCGCTCCACGTATATTCGTCGATGAGTTTTATCGGATCTCCTCCGTCGGTCGCATAAAGCACGTTGGTGCTGACGTTCTCGTTGTCGGACGCTTTAAGGTAGAAGATATAGTCCTTCACCGATCCCTCCGCGCCGACTTCGTAAGTGTCGTTGTGGTTGAACATAACGGCGGTCACTTCCTCGTCGATCACGGTCGCGGATTCCGAAACGGACGTCGCGTCATACGTGACCTTGTACAGCGTGTTGCTCGTGTAATAGATCAAAGCGCTGTCGGTAAATACGTATTGAACGCTCGCTCCCTCCACCATCGTGATCATCTGCGTTTCGGTACCGTCGGTCCTTGTACGGTAATATTCGAGAAAATCGACCTGAACGACTCCGTCGCGGTCGGTCCTGGTCGTGGGGGTAACGTAATATATCCAGTCGCCGAAGACGTAGATGCCGCCGTCGGTATAGGACGTCTTGAACATCTTGGGCACGACCACCGCCGTATCTGTGAGAGATCCGTCTTCCGCGATCCTGCTCTTCATGATGCTGCCCTTGACGGAAGCCTGTCCGAAGTAGTTGTCTTCCGGCGCGGTCAAAGTCGACGTGTCGTCGTTGCCGTTGATGAAATAGAGATACTCTCCCTGTCTTACCGCGAGGGAGCCGTTACCGGTCACCACGGCGTCGGAATCGGTGCCCATGACCGGTCCCCAGGTAAAGTCCTGACAGGCGGCGAATACCGCAACCGCGCAGACGAGCAACGCGACGATCAGAACTCTTTTTAACACTTTCGCCATTTTTTACTCCTGTATATGCCGATATAACGGCGTATATTTTACAAGTATATACATTATAATATACCGCCCGATAATTGGCAAACGATTTTGCGGCAAAAAAATACCTCTCGGGCGCCGAAAGGAGGGAAATATGAAGAAATTCGCTTTGAGCGGAGGTTTTCCGCGCAGAGAACGCGGAGGAGAAAACGCCGACGGAGCCGCGCAAAGCATGCTGTTGTCCGCGCTTCTGTCGTCCGCACGGCAGAATGACGGCGGTACGGAACGACGAGGGGAAACCCCTGCGACGGAGGCATCCGCAACGGACGTTTCCTCCGCCCCGCCATATTACGAAGAACTGCTCTCCAAAGCCGAGGAACGGCCGTCATGAACGACCTGTTTCGAGTTTTTCGTACTCCGAAAGCGATCTTGCCGCCCAATTCACGGGGCTTTGCCCGTGTTCTTCCAGGAATGCGTTCGCCTTGGAAAAATGTCTGCATTCCAAAAAGCCCTGGTAGAACGACAGCGGACTGGGATGCACGCTTTCCAGCACCAGGTGGCGGCTCTTGTCTATGACCGCGCCTTTTCTTTTCGCATAACCTCCCCAAAGCATGAACACGAGGGGCTTTTCTCTCGCGGCGAGCAGTTTCACCACTTCGTCGGTGAATCTCTCCCAGCCTTTGCCCGCATGGCTTTGAGGTCTTCCTTCTCTCACGGTCAGTACGCTGTTCAGCAGCAGTACGCCCTGTTTCGCCCAACCGCGCAGATCGCCGCAGTCGGTGGGCTTTATCCCGAGATCGTATTCCAACGCCTTGTAGATGTTGACGAGCGAAGGCGGACACGCCACTCCCTCCCCGACCGAAAAGCAAAGCCCGTTCGCCTGCCCGTACCCGTGATAAGGATCCTGCCCCAATATCACGACCTTGGCATCCTCGTACGAAGTGTATTCGAACGCCGCAAGAATTTCCCTTTTCGGGGGATAGACTCTCGCGCTGCGGTACTCCGCGTTGAGAAAGTCGCGCAGCTGCGCCATATATCCGCTCTCCACCTGCGGAGCGAGGATCTCGTCCCAATCGTTTCCGAGATGAGTCATAACGCCTCCTATGCCGAAATTGTAACACCGCAAGGCGGCTTTGTCAACGGAAGCGCCCGTTTCCCCCTCCGCACGTTTGACACGGCGGTCGGTATCGTTGTAAAATGCAGGCATGAAAGAAAAGATAGACTGTCATACTCATTGCGACTTTTCCCACGACAGCTCTTCCCCCGCGGAAGACATGATCGCCGAAGCGGCGCGCCTCGGTCTTTCCTATTACGCGATAACGGACCATTGCGACAAAGACTGCGCGGTATTGCCCGACTTCGGCTGGGTCAGACAGATAGACCTCGAAAAACGGTTCGAAAAACTTCTCCGACTTCGCGACCTCTGGGCGGGAAAGCTCGATATCGCGGTGGGACTGGAATACGGTTATCTCGCCGAAGCGGATCCTCTGTATCTCGACATAGAGAAAAAATACGAGACCGACATCGTGATAAACTCCGTGCATCTGATACAGAACGAAGACTGCTACTTTCAGTCGTTTTTCGACAAGCGCACAAAAACGCAGGCATATTCGCAATATCTCGACGCCGTTTCCGACAGCGTCGACGCGCCTTACCGATACGACGTGATAGGACACATCGGGTACGTGATCCGCAAGGCCCCTTATTCGGACAAAATACTGCGCCGCACCGACTATCCCGACCGCGTAGACGAAATACTGCGCAAGATCATCGCTAAGGGCAAAGCTCTGGAACTCAACAGTCACTCCGAAGGAACGGGGCTGGACTTCCTGCCCGAGACCGATACGGTGAAACGCTACCGCGAACTCGGCGGAGAACTGGTCACGTTCGGTTCGGACGCCCATGCGCCGGTCAATATAGCGCGCAACTACGACGTCGTATGCGACGCCCTCCGCTCTCTCGGGTTCAGGTATATATTCAAATACAAAAGACACGAGCCGATCGCAATAAAACTGTGATAACCGACACGGGTACGAAAAAATGAACGACTCAACCGCCTTTGAAAACAGGATTCGGGCTCTGCTGAGAAGCGGATACGACGACTTTGCGCGATCGCTTCTCTCCCCGTGCCCGCCGTCCCTTAGAGTCAACACTCTCAAAGGCGGCGCGGACAAGCTCTCGCCTTTGCTGCCCGTCGCGCTTACGCCGGTCGCATGGTGCGACGACGGCTTTTATTATCCGGAAAGTTTCGCCGCAGGCAAAACCGTTTTGCACGAGGCGGGCGCGTACTATATACAGGAAGCGAGCGCAATGTTCCCCGTCACGGCGCTCGACCCTCGTCCCGGAGAAACGGTGCTCGATCTGTGCGCCGCACCCGGCGGCAAGAGCACCCAGGCAGCCGCTGCAATGGACGGACGGGGCGTGCTGATCTGCAACGAAGTCGTGCCGTCGCGGGCGGCGATCCTCTCCCGCAACGTCGAACGAATGGGAGTGCGAAACGCCGTCGTGCTGAACGAGAGCGTACGGAAACTGGAAACGCGCTTCCCCGAATACTTCGACAAGATACTGGCGGACGCTCCCTGCTCGGGCGAAGGTATGTTCGCAAAGAATCCCGCCGCGAGAGAAGAATGGACTCCGGAAACTCCCGAAATATGCGCCCGCAGACAGGAGGCGATACTGGACAGCGCCGCCGCGATGCTTAAAGCGGGCGGCACGATCGTATACAGCACCTGCACGTTTTCCGCAGAAGAAAACGAATTGCGGATAGCGGCTTTCTTGCGCGATCATCCCGAATTCGAACTGATAGCGATAAGTTCCCCCGTACCCCGGCCCGATCTCGATAATACGGTCGTCCCCGGGAATATCGCGGAAAAATGCGTGCGGATCATGCCTCATCTTGCGCAAGGCAACGGACATTTCTGCGCATTGCTGCGCAAGAAAGACGGAGGCGCGCGCTCTCAAAAACTTTTCGCGGACAACGTCCCCACGGCAAAGAAAAAACTTTTCGACGGATTCGCTCGGGATTTTCTCAAAGAGAGCGGTATCTCACCCGACGCCGCTTTCGGCGACGTGCTGTGCGATCTTCCCGACGGCTGTCCCGATCTTACGGGGCTCAAAGTTCTGCGCGCGGGACTGCGTCTGGGCGAGATCGTCAAAAACCGCTTCGAGCCGTCGCATTCCCTTGCCGTCGCGCTGAGCGGCGACGGCGCTTCGTCCGTGCTTGCTCTGGACGCGGACGACAAACGAGCGACCGATTATCTGTTCGGCGCGTCGATCGAAAGCGACGAAAGGGGCTGGACTCTAATAACCGCGGGAGGATATTCTCTCGGCTGGGGAAAAGGTTCGGACGGCACGGTCAAAAACAAATACCCCAAAGGGCTAAGACCCGTTCGGAGATAAAGCCGTTCAGGCGGACGTATCTTCGCTCTCTTTTTCCGCCGCAGACTGCGCGGCGAGTTTGTTCTCTCTCTTTTTCAAGATCCTCGGCAGCATTGCATAGAAAGTCGTCGCCGTGATTATGCCCGCCGTCACGTCGGCGATCCCTTCGCTGTAATAAACTCCCGCAACGCCGAACTCGTACGGCAGAAGAAAACACAAAGGAATGAGCAGTATGACTTTGCGCAGACACGCCAGAAAAATGGATATCGCCGCCTGGTCCAACGCGACGAAAACGTTTTGCAGACACATCTGAGCAAAGTAGAAGATCGTTCCCGCCATGAAATACGGCATATACCGCTCCACTATCGCCGCGACCTCGGGCTCCGCGCTGAAAATATAACAGTACAGCTGCGGAGCGGCAACGGAAACCGCCCAAACCGTTGAGCTGAAACACAGCGCGGCGGCGGAAACTATCTTTACGGTCTTTTTTATCCTCGCGGAATCGCCTCTGCCGTAATTGTAACTGACTATCGGCTGAACGCCGTTGCCGAGTCCGCTGAGAGGCATGCTCGCGATCTGGATCGCGCTCAGCATGACCGTGAGCGCGGCGGTATAATCGCTGTCGCCGTTCGACCACTTTGTGATGTTGTTGTTGAAAACTATCTGGATCGCGCTCTCCGTCACGCTCATAATAAACGGAGAAAATCCCAAAAAAGCGATACGTGCCGCGAATTTTCCCGACGGTCTGAACTTTTTGAAACCGAATCGGTAAGACGAAGACTTTCGGAAGAAAAACGCCGTCACCCATACCGCGGACACCGCCTGCGACAGCACCGTCGCCAAAGCCGCGCCCTTTACGCCCATTCCGAACGCGAATATGAAAAGCGGATCGAGCGCGATGTTGAGCACCGCGCCTATCGCCACCGTAGCCATTGCCGTAAAGCCGTATCCCTGCGCGCTGATGAACGGATTCAGCCCCAGAGAAAACATCACGAACACCGTTCCCGCGCCGTAGACGAACAGATAATCGCGCGCATATCCGTATGCGTCGTCGGGCGCGCCGAAAAGCTTTACCAGAGGGTCGCACAGCGTGAGCACGACGACGGTGAGCGCCGCTCCGAACACCGCAAGCATCACCGTACCCGTGTTGAACACTCTGCCCGCCTCTTCCTTCTTTCCCTCACCCGAAAATATGCTCGCAAGAGGCGCGCCGCCCATACCCACCAGATTGGCGAACGCGCTGACGATGATAGTGATCGGGAACACCACTCCGAGTCCGGCGAGCGCCTGCGTACCTATGCCGTCGATCGCTCCGACGTACATCCTGTCAACGAGATTGTACAGCAGATTTATAAGCTGTGCTACGACCGCGGGGATCGCCAGCCTCGCTACGAGTTTTCCTATACCGTCCTTGCCCAGATCGACACGTCTGTTTTCCAATATTTTCTCCGTTTGTTTTTCTCGGCATGAGCGTTTCGCCGCGTCAAAAAAGGAGCCTCGGCTCCTTTTCGCTTCGCGTCGCGTTCTTTATCTGACCGATCTCTTGCCTCGCTTTTTCTTAGGTTCGGCGCCGTCCGCGTTGTTTTCCGACGGAGCTTGCTTTTCGGGGATATTTTCTCCGACGTCGGCAGAGGCGTCGACGCGCTCCGTATCGGAAACGGTATCGGGCGTCTGCGAAACTTCGCTTTCGGCGTTCGCCTTAGCCTCGTCCTCTTTCAGCTCCTCGTGATAGCGGAGCTCTTTCTTCTGCATGAGCTCGAAATACGCCGTATCGTGATGGAACGTGGGGACCAGCACTTTGAGCTGATCCACGACCGCCTGTTTGTCGTTGGTCTTGCAGATACTGCGCATCCTCTCCAGCTCGGCGATGAATTTATCGGTGTCGAGCTCGATCTGCCTGCCTATGAATATCTTGTTGTTGTCCGTCTTGCGCAGTCCCTCTTCTTTCATCAGAAGCTCTTCGTACAGCTTCTCTCCGGGGCGCAGCCCCGTGAACTTTATCTGAATGTCTTCGTAAGGCGTGTAGCCCATCATCTTGATCATGTTCTCGGCAAGAGTGACTATCTTGACGGGCTCGCCCATATCGAGTATGAATATCTCGCCGCCGTGGGCGTATGCGCCCGCCTGCAACACGAGGCTGACCGCCTCGGGGATCGTCATGAAATATCTGATTATCTCGGGATGAGTGACCGTGACCGGTCCGCCCTTTTTGATCTGTTCCTTGAACAGCGGGATCACCGAACCGTTGGAACCCAGCACGTTGCCGAATCTGACTGCGGCGAATTCCGTGACCGAATTGCCGTGGATCTGATGCATAGTTTCGATTATCTCCTCACAGCAGCGCTTGGTGGCGCCCATCACGTTGGTGGGATTGACCGCCTTATCGGTGGAGATCATGATAAACTTCTTGACCTTGTATTCGTATGCCAGCCTGACTACGTTGAGCGTACCGAACACGTTGTTTTTGACCGCCTCTTCGGGATTTGTTTCCATCAAAGGCACGTGCTTGTGCGCCGCGGCGTGGAATATGATCTGCGGATGGTATTCCTCGAACAGGTCGCGCATCTTGCCCTCGTCCGTTATCGACGCTATCTCCACGTTGAGGTCGTAGTCCGACCCGTAATTGCGCAGTATCTCCTGCTGTATCGCGTACGCGCAGTTCTCGTATACGTCCAGCACTATTATGCGGCGGGGTCCGTACTTGACGATCTGTCTGACCAATTCGCTTCCTATTGAACCGCCTCCGCCGGTGATCAGGCACACCTTGTCGTGTATATAATCGCTCACGCCCTTATCGTTGAACGATATCTGATCTCTGCCGAGAAGGTCGCCTATATTGATGTCGCGCGCCTGTCCGACGAGATCGACGTTGCTTATCATCTCGCTCATATAGGGCAGCACTTTGATCTGGCAGCCCGTCTGCATACAGGCGGAGAGTATCGTCTGCCTTATCTGAGGCTTGATGGACGGGATAGCGAAAATGATGGTCGATACGTCGTACTTGCGGACGAGTCTGGCTATCTCCTTGGTCGTACCGACGACTTCGACGTCCCCTATTATCCTGCCCTGCTTATCGGGATCGTCGTCTACCAGACATACGGGCTTGTAGATACTGCTTCCGCGGGAAAGCTCTTCGAGGATCGCGCTGGCGGTAAAGCCCGCGCCTATGATCATCGTGCGCTTTTTCTGCCTGGGCAGAGCCTTGTCGCGCAGCCGCGCGTAGATCATCTCGTAAACAAGACGCGATACTATGATTATACTGGTCGTCGAGAAGAATATATTGAAATAGACGGGATACGCTTTGAGCCTGTCTCCGAGACCCGTGATATCTTCGAGCGGAGGCAGTTCGCCCGATATCCAGTGCATCACCGCCTGATCGAGTATGGCTATAAGTACGGTCGCGACGGCGCACGCACCCGCTATCCTCAGATAATCTCTGCCTCTGGCATATCTCCAGACCACTTTGTTGACGCGGAACATCCACAGACACAGGAAATAAACGACGAGCGCTATCGGAAGCGCTTTGAACGCGTTGACGATGATATCGGGGTTGATTATATAGGCCTGTCCGAGAATTATCGAACCCATGAAACAGACGCACACCATGAGCAGGTCCGCGATGAGCATCGTCCATTCGCGGAGCGTGCGTATGTTGTACGCCTCTTTCCTTATCTTGATCTTGACCTTTTTCTTCTTCATCTCCCTTTCCTTCCGTACGATCAACGACTCGTTTTTCTCTTGCCGCGTCTTCCGCCCGCAGGCTTGTCCCTCTTTATACCGCTTTTTCCCTGCCCCGAGGGTGTCAAAGTTTCACCCGACGCGTCTTTCGGGATCTCATTCCCGTCCGCGACGTCCTGCGCGTTATTCTCCCGAGCCTCGGCGCTCTCTTCCTCCGGGATGGGGCTCGCTTGCGCGCAGTTCCCTTCTTGCGCCGAAACTTCTGCGTATCCGTTGTACGGATCGGCGCTTTCGCTCTCTTCCGCAGCCGCCGGCTCCGCGGGCGCGGCTCCGTCCGTTTCCGCGACCGTTTTCTCCGACTCGGTCTGCGCCGCCGCTGCCGTTTCGGAATCCTCTTCCTTGCGCGCGGCGTTGCTTGTTTCGTTGACTGCGGTCGCCACGGCTATGAGCAGCAATCCGGGCACGGCGAGGAACGTAAACGTGTTTATCATCGCGTAGCCTTCCACGCCCACGCACGCTATTATCCAGAATACGTTGTACGCCAAGCCCTTCGAAAAAGCGAAGCGCACTCTCTTGTAATACATATATACCGACGCCGCCAGTCCGAACAGTCCCAGACTTGCCACGGTCTGGAAAAGCGTGGAGTGGAAATAGTACATCGGATGCCTGTTCAGATACGCGTTTCTGCCCGAATAACCGAAGCCCACGCCGAAGAACGGATTCTGCTTGAAGACCTCCCAAGCCTCCGAGTACAGCACGTCTCTGCCCGACGATGACAGCCCCGTCTCGAACGCCTTGTCGAAGAACGCCTTGAACTCTTCGCGGAACACCGCCAGGCAGACGCCCACGACGACCGCGCCCGCGACGCAAGCCGCTATGTAGGTCTTTTTATACGGCGTTTTTACGATCGTCGCGACCAACAGGATCACGAACGATATCGCGCCGAATATTATCGCGCCGCGCGAAACGGTGGCGACTATCCCCACGTACTGGACTGCGGACAGAGCCGCGTACAGCAACGAAAGGATTCTGTTTTTCCTCGACACCGCCACATACATCGTTATCGGAGCCGTGACGAGAAGCACGCTCGCCGCGCCGTTGCTTATGCCCCAGCCGAGATGGACCTCTCCTCCCGGAAGCACGCCCGTCCATACCCTGATATAGTAGACAAGCAGCTGCAAAACTATAAGCAGACCGAGAAAAGCGAACGACTTGCCGGCATACTCGACGAACTGTCTTTTCGGCTTTTCGCAGCAGTAATTCCTTATCAGCACATACACCGCAAACGGAAACAATCCCAGAAACGCCGCAAAGCCGAGCGCTTTGAGCTTGTCCGTAGCCGCGTCGGTGAACGCTCCTCCCATGAACATCGACGCCGCGACGCACAGATACGCAAGTCCGAAAGCGCCCGCCGTCGGCTTTTTCACGGGATAATAGACGAAATGAAAGATCAGCGCGCCCGCGACCGGTATCAGGATCGCGAACATATAGACGAAATACGGAGGAAATTCGCTCACGCTGACGATGCAGTATATCGATACTATCACCGGCAGGCACGGCGTGAGATCTCTTTTGAGCACGAGCAGAGCGCTCAAAAGAAGACACATCACGGTAAAGCCGCTTATCATGGCGCCCGTCGCCCAAAAGAGCAGCACTAAGGCGCATACCAAAGCGAGATACCCCTCCGAATAGAGTATTCTATCCAACACCTCCAAAGCTTTTCCGTGCAAAACGGAGCTTCGGAAACAGACTTCTTTCATTTCCTCCCGACAGGTCAGTCGTCGTATCCGTTGGGATTATTGACCTGCCATCTCCAACTGTCTTCGCACATATCTTTGAGATCGTATTTGCAAGTGAACCCGATCTCCTTTTTAGCGAGCGAGCTGTCCGCATAGCACTCCGCGATATCGCCGGCTCTCCTCGGGGCGATGACGTAAGGGATCGCCTTGCCGCTCGCCTTTTCGAACGCTTTTACTATCTGCAACACGCTGTATCCCTTGCCCGTACCGAGATTGTAAGTGACCAGACCGCAGCCCTCGGACAGCTTTTTCAGCGCGAGATAATGACCTCTGGCAAGATCGAGCACGTGTATGTAATCTCTGACGCCCGTGCCGTCCTCGGTGGGATAATCGTTGCCGAAAACGCTGAGCTGTTTGAGTTTGCCTATCGCCACCTGCGTGATATACGGAACGAGGTTGTTGGGTATGCCGTTGGGATCCTCGCCGATAAGTCCGCTCTTGTGCGCGCCGATCGGATTGAAATAGCGCAGGATCGCGATATTCATCGTCTTGTCCGCCTTGTAGACGTCGCGCAGTATGTCCTCGATCATCAGTTTGGTCGTGCCGTAAGGATTGGTCGTGGACAAGGGGAAATCCTCTTTGATGGGCACGCTCTTGGGCTGACCGTAAACGGTCGCGGAAGACGAGAACACGAAATTTTTACAGCCGTATTCCCTCATCACCGCCAGCAACGTCAACGTGCTCACGAGATTGTTGGTATAATATTCGAGCGGCTTCTGCACAGACTCGCCGACGGCTTTCAGCCCCGCGAAGTGGATAACCGCCTCGGGCTTTTCGGCACGGAATATCTCCTCGACCGCCGACTTGTCGCATACGTCCGCGCGATAGAACGCAAACTCTTTGCCCGTGATCTTCTTCACTCTGTCGATCACGGTCGGTTTACTGTTGCAGAAATTGTCGACCACGACGACTTCACAGTCGTGTTCGAGCAGATCCACCACGGTATGGGAGCCTATATATCCCGCTCCTCCGGTTACCAAAACTTTCATATAAGGACCTCCTTATGCTCTCCGATAACGCGCGGCTATGCCGTTCATCTCGTCGAGAACGTTCTCCATACAGCTTACGAGCTTGAATTGAGTTCTGCTCCTCACGAGATTGTGCGTATCGTATTTTGTCTTGAAATAAACGTCGCCTTCCAGATAATCCGTAAGAAACCGCATACCGCACTCGAACGTCATAAGTATCGATCCGAACGCCAGCATATCGGTCTCTTTGGGCGTTATCCTGTCACCTATGCCATATAAAAAGCCTTTGGTGAAAGCTTCGTACAGCCCGATGTCAAAATTCACTTTGGAAAGATCCTGTTCGTCTTCCATTGCCGTGGAACAGCCGAAACGGACCGCGTCGCCGAAGTCGTAAAGCAGGCTGCCCGGCATTATCGTGTCGAGATCTATCACGCAGATAGCCTTCTTGGTATCGGCGTCCACGAGGATATTGTTCAATTTGGTGTCGTTGTGAGTGACGCGCAGAGGAATACTGCCGTCGGCAAGACAGGAAGTGACTTTGTCGCAATAATCTTTGCGCGCGCGCACGAAAGCTATCTCGTCCGCAACGGACGCCGCCCTCCCCTTTTTATCGGCGGCGACCGCCGCCTCGAATTTTCTGTACCTGTCTTCGGTATTGTGGAATTTCGGGATGACTTCCCCAAGACGCGACGCGTCGAATCCGTCCAGCCCCGCTATGAAAACGCCGAACGCTCTGCCGGTATCCTCGAATACGTCGGCGCTCTCCGCAAGCTGATATACGATGGTGTTCTCTATAAAGACGAACGCTCTCCAGAATTCTCCGTCGGGAGAGGCGTAAAAACTCTTTCCGTCATGCGTGCGTACGAGCGTCAGAGTTTCGCGCAGCGGATCTCCGCCGCGCTTTTTTATCTGTTCCGCCAAATACTCGGTCACGATGCCGATGTTGTGCATCAGCATAGGAATATCGGGGAACACGTGCTTGTTCATCCTCTGCAGGATGTATCTGCGGCGGCTGCCCCCGACGTTATAGACGAGCGCGAACGTATCGTTGATATGTCCGTCGCCGTACGGTCCGCCCTCTACGTATTCCCCCGTAAAGGCGAACTTTTCTTTTGCCTGTTCAAACTCCAAAGCGCACCTCTGTCATACCGTGCGGTATCTTTATAGATTATAATAACTCATATTCCCATTCTTGTCAACGTTTTGACCGATTGTGCCCGTTTGCCGTCGCGGACTAACGGCGCAGACTCTCCGACCGCGTTTTTTACGGAAACTTTACATTTTTTCGCCAATACGCTTGCGCTCTCGGTTCTTTATGGTATAATGATTAACGTGTGGGCGCGATATTTCGCGCATACGCATATAAACGATAATAAAAAGACGTCAACAAGGAGGACCTTATGAGCAAAACCAAAAAAATCATCGCTATCACCGTTCCGATAGCGGTCATCGTCATCGTACTCGTCGCCGTGCTCGTTTACTTCTTCGCCTGCGGCGGAGGCCCGGCAATGGCAGCTCCCGACAACTTCAAACTCGAACTCTACAACTATCGCGTCGGATATATCGAAGGCGATTCCGCAAACAATACGGTTGACCTAACGAAAGCGATCCCGAACGGCAGCGACTTTACCGTGACCGGCGACGCCGTCACTCTCGAGGGCACCAACCTCACCGCCGTCAAAGCCGGCACCGCTTCTCTCACCTACAATACTCAGGTCCCCGACACGTCCGAAGATGCCGCCGAAGACGCTACGGTCGCCGCTTCCAAGACCGTGACCGTCACCGTCCTCGAAGGATATACCAACGTCGACACTTGGGAAGAATTCTACTCCGCCGCCACGAACAGCGGCGCCGAACCCAAGATAGTCGTACAGGCGGAACTCGAAGCCACCGGCTCTTCGATAATTCTCAACGACGCCAACGGCATCACCGATCTTACCGTCTACGGCAACACGCTCGAGATCTACGCGCAGGGCGTTATCGGCGGCGGCAGCACCCTCTTCCAGATCGACTACGTTCAGGCGGAAATGACCTTCGAAGACGTTTATATCGTCGGCGAATACGCCCAGGAAGCCGAAGGCGAAGCCATCGACCTCACGCAGTTCGAGGGCAACGGCTGCTTCTTCGTCGCATACGGTTCCGACGACGTGTTCCCCGTCATCAACCTCAACCACTGCATGACCGAGAACAGCCAGAAACACGCTTACATCCGCTCTGCCGAGATGAACGTCAGCGGCACCGTCATGAAGAACGGCGCGGACGCTCTCATCGGCGCAGAGACCTGGAACGCGAAAGGATCCGTCATCAATATCGAAAATTCCGCTCTCGCGAACTCCGTCGTCTGCGGCATCATCCTCTGCGGCTGGACGGAAGTCACCGGTCCCGAAGATTACTGCACCGTCAACATCAGCGGCTTCCTCGATATCTTCAACTGGAAGAACCGCGAAAACACCCGTCTGATGCCCGGCAACGATCCCTCCGGACTGGCAGGTCCCGTCAACAATATCGTCGGCACCGAAGTGGGCAAGTCCAAGTATGACGAAAACTTCGTCACCGGCAACGACGGCAACGAATATCTGCATATCGGCATCATCAAGCTCGCGACGGGATCGCTGAGCGCAAACAAGTCCACGGTCAACGGCATGGAAGGCATCGATTATTCCGAAAAAGCGTTCCCGCTGCCCTCCGCCGCGTCCGCATTCGCAAAGACCTGCCTGCTTTACGGTTACACTCCCGACAAAGCGGAGAATTCGTCCAACTATGCGGACAACCCCGTAGCGACCCTCGGCAACAACGAGAATCTCAACTATGAACTGGTCAACGGCCGTCAGTAAGCGAAACAAAAAAACCGCACCGCTCGAAAGGGCGGTGCTTTTTTGTACTTTTTAACTTTCGAAACAAACGGGGCTCCGTTGCTCCACGACGTCTGCGGACGAGATAAGGCGGCGCTTTACGCAATACTATACGGAGCCGCTCGGGCGGAAATAAGCCGACCGCCGTTCACAAACGGCTGTCGGTGCTTTGCAGTTTCGGGCGAGATATTTTGTGCGGAAACAAGAAGCGCGCCGCTGCC
>DVKK01000044.1 GCA_018716085.1 Candidatus Ornithoclostridium excrementipullorum
GGTTGCGTGTTCGAATCGCGTCTCCCCTGCCAAGCCAAAGGGAGGAACAGCGTTGACTGTTCCTCCCTTTGGCTTGGCAGGGGAGACGCGATTCGTCCATTGCAAGTTTCACTCGCGTGAAGTTGCGTGTGACGCTCGCTCTGATCTTTCTCCGTCTGTCATACCGTAGTCGGCTCGCTATTCAGTCCTCGCTTCGCTCGTCCTTACGAATCGCGTATAGTGCTTTCGGATATCAACAGCACGCTCACTTCGGCTTGGCAGAGGAAATACGACTCGTCATTGCAAGTTCACTTTTGTGAAGTTGCGTGTGACGCTCGCTCTGATCTTTTTCCGTCTGTCATAACGTCGTCGGCTCGCTGTTCCGTCCTCGCTTCGCTCGTCCTTACGGATCGCGTATAGGTTTTCATCGGTTTCGGAGATCAAAAGCACGCTTCCGTCGAAACTTTTTTCGCATGGTCAGGATAGATTTCTGATATGTACGATATCGGGATTCACGATTTTGCAGATAAATCAATATTATGAAGTACAAGGCATATCGATACTCAACACCGTACGTCAAGTACGGCAGAAGAGGTATCTATGCCTATTATACAAAGATTTTCCGCCATAAGAAACGGGGGAGTTGTCTTTACGGGCAACACTCTCGGTCTGAGCTAGGCAGCCAATACGAATACTGCCGGGACGCTCGGTTCGATAGGCGCTTTTATTTCAAAAAACACTGCGCTGCAAGTCAATAACTTTCCGCAGGGGACCACTCTCGACTATACGCAGAACGGATCGTCGGCGGAGTTGCATCTGCCGCCCGGCAGTACCGTACTCTATGCGGAACTCGTTTGGGGCGGTCTCTTTCGTTCAACCGTAAACAACATATCCGCGCTTACGGACAACGCGGTCACGTTTACGCTTCCGAGCGGCGCCATACAGGTATCTCCGGACGTTCTCACCCGCCAGAATTTCAATATCACAAACAACGGCGTGACCGTAGGATTTTACGTGCGAAGCGCAAACGTCACCACTCAGGTGCGCGCGGCGGGAGGCGGTACGTATACGGTCGGCGGGGTCCCGTCGCTTATCGGAGCGCTTGACCAACGCACGTCCGAAACGAACCATGCCGGCTGGACGCTCGCGGTGGTGTACGAAGATCCGACGCAGCCTTTGCGCGATCTCACGTTGTGGTGCGGAGGCGCGGTAGTCTCTCCGTCAACGGGCGATACAGACGTTTTGCTCACTGGTTTCATAACTCCCGCCGTGCAGCCGATAACGGGAAAGATCTTCGTTTCCGCCCGGGAAGGCGACGCCGTGATATCGGGCGACAGAATGCTCTTCGGCAGGACGATCGCCGCATTGACGTCGTTATCGGGCGTAAATAATCCTATCGGTAACTTTTTCTCGTCGCAGATAAATTCTTCCGACGGCACGCTGAATACGCTCGGCACGTTCGGAAACAGAAACGCAAACGCCGCGGCGGGGATCAATACTTCCGCTTGCAGGCAAGTGTGGGATATCATGGCGGTAGACGTTTCGGCTCTTCCGGAACCCGGAATGACTACCGCCGTGGCGCGCTTTACCACCGCGGGAGATCTGTACGTTCCAAACTGTCTTGCCATGCAGATAGACAGTCTGGGCGCTCGGCTCGAAGTAGTGAAAAGCGCGGACAAAAGTTTTGCGCAGATAGGAGAAGAGGTACGCTATACTCTGACGATCTCGAACGAGGGCAGTATAAGCGCGGACAATGTGTCCGTCACCGAATTACACTTCGAGGATAGAAAACACCGGCACGTTGGAGAAGATCAATATGATGTTCTACGGCCCGATCCCGACGGGCACTTCCTTCACGGCAGGAAGCGTAAGGATAAACGGTACGTCCTATCCGGCATATGATCCCGCCGTGGGATTCCCGATCGGCAATATGGCGGTCGGAGCGGTGGTCAACGTCGAGTTCGACGTAGACGTGCTATGACCACCGTCATCAACGTATCGCGCGTCGTCGACGACAGCGGAGCCGTGTTCGTGAGCAATCCGGTCACGACGGCAGTAAACACTCCGTCCCCGACCGTGAGGATCATAATCCCCGGCGCGCGATGCTGTCCCTGTTGCTGCCGTTGCCGCTGTCGTTGTTTCTGCGGCCGCTGCGCATCGGCATGCCGCAGATACGCTTTCCCGACGTTTACGTATCGGATATTCTGATCCGATACGCACGCCCGCGCGCAAACACTTGCGCCTTCGGCGCCGTTATGCTACAATTTTGTGCGAGGTAATTTTATGAACGGTTACAAGTACAAATTGGGGTTTATCGGCGCCGGAAATATGGCAAAAGCCATAGTGGGCGGCGTTCTTTCGTCGGGTATGCTCGCGGCATCCGATCTTATCATGTCCAATAAATCGGGCGCGCAAGCCGTCGCAGGCGTCGAATGTACTACGGACAACGCCTATGTATGTGCGAATTGCGAATACCTGGTCATCGCCGTCAAACCGCAGATATTCAGGCAGATCGCGCCGTCGCTGCGCCCGGTCAAAGCCGCCGCGGTCATCAGTATAATGGCGGGTATCCGTTCCGAAGCCGTGGCGAGCGCGCTCGCTCTTTGCGGAAACGTGATAAGGGTGATGCCCAACACGCCTTCCAAAGTCGGGATGGGCGCGACCGCGATCGCGGAGAACAACTGTTCGGGCGAAGCGAACGCTTTCTGCCGCAAGGTGTTCGACAGCGTGGGATCCACCGTTTACGTACCCGAAAAGGATTTCGACGCTGTCACGTGCGTCAGCGGCAGCGGTCCCGCGTACGTCTTTTATTTCATCAAAGCTATGACGGAAGGCGGAGAGGAAAACGGACTTTCTTACGATGTGGCGCGCAAACTTGCCGTCGCTACCGTAGCGGGAGCCTGCAAACTCGCCGAAAAGTCCGACGATACTCTCGATAAACTGATATCCGACGTATGCTCGAAGGGAGGCACGACGATACAGGCGGTGGATACGTTCAGAAGCCGCGGTCTGGACAGGATCGTCAAAGACGGCATGACCGCCTGCCGTATCAGAAGCGAGGAGCTCGGGCGCGAATAATGAAGAAGGTGGATATATATACCGACGGCGCATGTTCGGGAAATCCGGGCGCAGGCGGGTGGGCGGCGGTCCTGATATATAACGGCGTCGAAAAAGAGATCAGCGGATACAATAAGGACACGACGAACAACCGCATGGAGCTTTTTGCCGTGATACAGGGGCTGAAACAGCTCAATCAGTCCTGCGAAGTGACCGTGTATTCCGACTCGGCTTACGTCTGCAACGCGTTTACCGAGAACTGGATAGACGAATGGCAGCGCAACGACTGGAAACTGAAAGACAGAAAAACGCCGGTAAAAAACGCGGATCTCTGGAAATCCCTGTTGTACGAATGTGCGAAACACAGAGTTTCGTTCGTCAAAGTCAAAGGACACGCCGACAATGCCTACAACAATCGGTGCGACAAACTCGCCACCGGAGAAATAGCCAACGTCAAAGATTGATCTTTTTTGACCGAATTGCCGCCGAAAGGCGGTTTTTTTACGTCTGCGTAGTATTATGCGCGCTTTTTAATAATACTATATTCTGGAGATATGACGAGAGCAGGAAGATTTTTCGGTTTTTTGACGATAGCGGCGTTCAGCGCCGCGTCGCTGCTTTGCGTGGCGAAACTTACCGCTTCGGGCGCAGACGATCTTCATACGGCTATCGGGTGGACGGCGGTGTCCGCGGTGTTGCTTCTTGCCGCTTTCGGTAGTTTCTTCAATATAGAAATAATAGTAAAAGGCGCGTTCCTGGGAGCGGTAACGGTGCTTGTCGTAGCGATAGGCTATATCATCGCCCTGAGATACGATCTCTTCGTTTATTTCGAGGATACCGACGCGTTCCGCAGACTGATCGCCGAATACGACTCGTACGCCGTACTGATATATCTTACGATCCAATTCCTGCAAGTTACGGTTTTGCCTTTGCCGGCGACCCTGACTACAATAGCGGGTATCGCCGTATTCGGGATCCCGAAGACGGTACTGTACTCGTCCGCGGCGATAATAGCGGGTTCCATGGTGGCTTTCGCTTTGGGGCGCACGTTCGGAGTCAAACTCGCAATATGGCTTTGCGGAGCAAAAACCGTCGCGAAATACCGCGATATGCTTAAAGGCAAAGATACGGTCCTGCTTTACGCCATGTTCCTTCTGCCGTTTTTTCCCGATGATCTGCTGTGCATCATCGCGGGACTGGGCACGATGTCCTACAAGACTTTTTTCGTCATGATGGTGATCACGCGGCCCGTCGGCATGCTGTGGATCGCAGGAGTCTATAAAGGTGCGGTATCCATTCCCGCAAACGCCGCGGGCGCGGCGGTATGGATATCGATAGCCGTTGCGACGGCGGCTCTGTTCGCTCTTTTGTATAAATACGGGGACAATATCACCGAATTCATGCAAAAATACGCCGACAAACTCACCGCGAAATTTTCCAAAAGGCGCAGAAAGATAAAAGACCCGACCCTTACCGATCGCGAACTGTCGGAAAAAATAAGGGATCGCTCCGCAAGCGGAAGAGAACTCGTTGACGGAAAGATCGTAGGATCGCTGCCCGAAAAAGCCCGAAGCGATCCGAGCCTGAAAAACGGCCCCGTATAATGAAAACGCCGCCCGACAGGGGCGGCGGTATAATTCAGCTTACGTGATAGCGCTTTGACTTGTAGAGCATATAGTATATAAGTATCGCGACGGGGATATCGAGCAGGAACAATATCGGCATGATTATCGGCTTGACGGACGTGGATGGTACCTCTATGTCGGCTCCGAATACGAAAAATCCCAAAACCACTATGAGTATCAAAGCGTTCAGCATGAATATCAGTGAATTTATCAGCGTAGACCGCAGGCTGAATTTGGCTTTGATCCGTTTTGTCGGGTCGACGAACCAATTCACGGCGCACAATATCGGGAACAGCAATCCTATACCCAAAAACATAAACAGGTAGCCCGCCGAAGTAGGGGGATCCGTCATACGGAACGTCGTGAAATACGCGATGAGTACCTCGACGGCAAATATGGCGTAAAATATGAGCGAGCAGTCGCGCAACAGCCTCGAGCTGTAATAGTAGTTGTTGATGTAATACTCGCTCGAATTTTTCTTCACATAAGGTTTGACCGTGTATCCCTCCGCCATGAATTTACTGCGGAGTTCGTTCAGAGTAAGAAATCTTACGGAATCGCCGTCGTCGGCATCCCGCTCGCTGTGACCTGCATAATCGCGAAGATCGTTCTGCGGTTTGCTGTAAATACTGTCGAAACTTGCGATATAATTGACTTTTTCGGGTTCCTGACGATATGCCGCGACATCTTCACGACGATAAGCTTTTTCACGGTTTTCCTCGACGGGACGGAAGCGATCTTCGCGCTTTGGGGCAAACTCTTCGCTTTGTCCGTACGCCCTCGAGTAGTCGGGAGCGTAAGTGCGCTCGTAACGCTCTTCGCCGACGGATCGGGAAATTTCGTCCGCAGGTTCCTTGGAAAATGCGGGCTCCGACGCCGGGTATGCGGCAAAAGAGGAAAGCTCTGCATCTTTTTCGGGTTCTTCCTTCCGTCCGTCGTCCGCAGTCGCAACTACGGGGATCGGGGCGATCACTTCATTATCTTCTTCGGATGCGGCGGTCTGCGCTTCCGCCTCGTCTTCGCCTTTTATCGACGCCATATACTCGGCATACGACTGCGGATTGCGCTGACGCTTCGTCATAGGTCTGTATGCGGAGGGATCGAACGGGGGAAGGGTCGACGGATCGAATTCTTTGTCGGACAGCAAGCTGTTGATGATCGTACGGCTGAATTCCCATTGCTGTTGGTCGTTTTCCAGAAAAGCTCGGCCTTCGGGCTGAAGAGAGTAGTAAACCCTCTGCGCGCCGTTCGATACATCGCCTTTGTAGGAACGGATATATCCCTGTTTTTCAAGGCGTTTCAGACAGCTGTAAAGCGTGGGCTGTTTCAGCATATACAGCCCTTTGCTTTTTTCCTTGATCTCGTTCAGTATCTCATAGCCGTATTTATCCTCGTCGTACAAAGCCCTGAGGATTATCGTATCCACGTGGGATCGTATAAGGTCTATGTTTACATTGGAATTTTCCATGCCGTCTCCTTTATGGATATGATACAACAAATACGCGCATACAGTCAATCGTTGGCTCGTTTTTTCGTAACAATAATTTTACTTTTCGGCGCAAACAGTTACAAATTGACTTTATTTTCATAATAATTTTATCAAATTAAGCCATTATTTTTCTAATTGCATACACTTTCGTAAAAACAAGAAATTTCGCGCTTCGGATAAAGACATATATCTGCCGAGATTCCTTCCGAAACTTAAAAGCCTCCCATCTCGGCTGAGAACGAGAGGATCGAATAAGGCATCGGTTACTTAGAAATAAGAGTCCGTTCGGGCATAGGGAGATGACAAAGGAATTTTACGGCACCGCGCACGCAGCGCGATAAACGAACAAAACGCGAAAATCAAATCACACCGTAGCCTGACAGATATCCTAGTATTATTTTTTAGCTGTAAAGAGGGCGGCGATCATCATAAAATTCTCACCGAAAGCAGCTGCAATTAAAAAGAGCAGGAACGAATAAGCTAAATTGTATAAGATGTGCAACTGATATTTTCTCATAAATCGACGATAATAGCCAAATAAACGTGATAAGCGAGAAAAACAAATTATATGAAGGCGGAATACTTGATACATTATTCAATGAGCAAATACTACGAATGCTAAAATACAAAACGTAAAGCGACGTCAGAAAGCGGTTGTGATATATCGATCGAAAGCGCAAAGGGCGCAAAATCACAATAAAATCAAATAAACTCAGAGAAAATACCGCATAAAACAGCAAAATCGGGTAGTGATGTATACAAATGTTCATATTTTATTTATACAAGCGTTCCAAGCGCTCGTGCGTTGTTTTATAATATACGATATAAGCCGGATCCTGTCTTTCCGATGCACGCAATGCTCAACGCTTATAATAATCCAACCGTAAATAACGTAACGCCAAAATGAAATTAACGGGAGATAAACGCTGCTTTCGGTGCGCTGATCTATCGGAGAATATTTTATGATTCCGAATAAGAAAATATCGCTAAGCTTCGCAAAATAAATCCATGAGCATACTCTTGACATATCATTTGCAATTTAAGGCACATTCATCGGTCCTTCCAAAATTTTCCGATAACACTCGATATTGCTTATCGTCGTCCCGACAAAGAGTAGGTATGGCGAGTCCGATACAATTTTCTATCCGATCATGCGCGTCGATTCCGTGCAACTTTGAGCATGTAAAAATAAGATGACATCAGCACGAGTGCGAAACTCATATCATAATGAACGACTTTATCGAGTCAGATTGTGACGCCTATCGATCGCGAATATCCATCCGCCACATAAGCATTTTAAAAGCCGATCCTGAGTTTTTTGATAGGGTAATTGCCCGTTTAATCTATTCGCAAAAGCTTAGCTTTACGAAAAGATAGTGCAAAATAATGACAAAATAGTACGATTTTCAAAATAATTTTTGTCATTTGAGCCGCAAATCGGCTTAAATCGAATTTCGATTCGCCACGATAACTCGATCGTCAATTCGAATCGTCCGATACCGTTTATATTTATCAAAACGCTTACGCCGACACGCCGACTGCCGTCGTTGCATACACATTTTTCGGTCAGAAATCACCGTAACAAATATGCGTCTTTTTCAAAAATCGTAATATCACCGCGTTTGGCAATGTATCAAATATATTTTGCGCAAATGAGCGTTTGTGTAAATAGCTCCGACATTGAGTTTGCCAATAAAATTTACCGAATTGAGCGTTATTCCGATATCATACCTTGATCTTGTTATAGACAACAGCGTGATCGGGTCAATACGTTACGACTTGATCATACGTTCGTATATTAATTATTCTGTCCCGCTCCCGCGCGAGCTTTATCTGTATCCGTTATCGACTGGTTGCAAAGCTGCGTTGGTTTGATTCGGCTCGGTCGGACGGCTTTCTTTCGCATCCGCAACGGATCATGATCCCCGAACGCGGTATCATATCGCTTTTTTGCCGAAAAATTCGCAATATCTGAGCAATTTTTTGCCGTCGGTATATATTCGGAACGTTTGACGGATACGAGTTTATCCGAATTTATCAAATAAGCGATCAAACAGCTATGCCCTTTTTTCGCGCACGCTTTTACCTTGACTGAATATGAGATCGACCTGTATCTTTTCGCAAAATCATTGATTGCAAAACAGGACTTATTGTGATATCATATAAGCATGAAGAAACAAACCGATTATTTCGAGCAAAGGAATATCGACAATACGCTCAAACTGCGAGAGATACGCCGCGATCTGCCGCGGTTTTGCGACGAATTTTTCATCGGTATAGAAAACAGAACGACTCCGCTCACCAGATTGGAGTACGCCTACGATCTAAGGATCTTTTTCTATTATCTTTTCTCCGAAACGCGCGAATTCCAAAGCTACGATTCGTCGAATTTCACTCTCAAACAACTTGATGAAGTCACTACGTCGCAGATAGAGGCGTTTCTGGAATTTCTCAACTATTACAAATACGATGACAATGTCTATTCCAATACCGTAAAGACAAAAGCCCGCAAATTGTCCACCGTTAAGTCTTTCTTCAAATATTTTTACAATAAAGACGCGATAGATTCCGATCCCGCATCGAAAGTTCTTACGCCGAAACTGCACGAAAAGCCCATCATACGGCTCGAAGTGGATGAAGTGGCACGGCTGTTGGACAGCGTGGACAGCGGCGAAGGACTTGACGGACGGCAGGCGGCTTTTCACGAAAAGACGCGTCTGCGTGATCTTGCGATAATGACGCTGTTTCTCGGCACAGGCATCCGTATAAGCGAATTGGTCGGTCTTGACGTCGACGATCTCGATTTCAACGTCAACGGTTTCAAAATAACGCGAAAAGGCGGTTCTCAAACGATACTCTACTTTTCGGACGAAGTTGCAGAAGCTCTGATCGCATATCTCGACGAACGCGCCCAGGACGAAAGTCTCGACGATGAGCCGGCGCTGTTTCTTTCGATACAAAAGAAACGTATGTCCGTGCGCAGCGTCGAACTTCTCGTAAAAAAGTATGCGAAGATAGTCACTCCTCTGAAAAAAATAACGCCGCACAAACTGCGCAGTACGTACGGCACCGAATTATACCGCGAAACCGGTGATATTTACGTCGTTGCCGAAGTTCTCGGACATAAAGATATCAATACCACAAAAAAGCATTACGCCGCCATAAGCGACGACATCAAACGCGACGCCGCGCGCAAAGTCATACTGCGGGACAAAAAGGATTGACTTCTTTTCGAGGTTTTGCGACGAATATATGTTCGTCCCGACCCGCCGTTATTTTTATTTTGAGCGATCTGGCAGGATCTCGTATCGGTCGGCTTTTATCGCAGGCGCGTCCGAAGACAGATAAAATCGCGATAAACAAATGTTCCCTTTTGAGAAAACGCCTAATAACCGATTTCAAAAATCCGTGGATGCTAAGTTTGCGCCGTATGCGTATATTCGCTCCGAGCAACCGTTTTCGGTGCTTTTTCAAGAGCGCATTTCTTATTCCACTATACGGATCGTCCGCGAATATATGTTCGCAAAATATCGACGGAGCGTTGAGGATCCGTATGCGGCAAATTCATACAAACAGCCGACAATATCGTGCGGTCCAATAAATATTCATAACGTAGATCCGCAAATGCGGACTTGATTCTTGTATACCGCGTATTTACGGCGAATAAATGTTCGTATTCCGTAAATTGTATTCACTAAATTCGACGCGGAACGCTCCGGTATCTTTGAAAGATACGCCACAGACAGCAAGGTCGAAGATCGTCGAATTGATCGGCATGAATTTATAAAAAGTTGTTGCAAAATGTGAACGTATGTGCTAAAATGAAATCATAAACGAGGAGTAAAGACGGCATGAACTCACAGAAAACGCAGGAAAAACTTGACAAAACGCTGGCGTTTATCAAAAAATTCATACGAGAAAACAATTATCCGCCCAGCGTGCGAGAGATTTGCAAAGAGGTCGGATTCAAATCTACGGCGTCCGTCCAATATTATCTCGATAAGCTCGAATCCGACGGTCTCATCAGACGCGCTCTCTCCAAAAACCGCACTATAGAACTTCTCTGCGACGACGAAGAGGAAGCCGGCGCAGATTTTGCATCGGTCCCCATGTTGGGCAATATCGCCGCAGGTCAACCGTTGTTTGCCGCAGTGGAAAACGATATCAAACTGCACGTTCCGACGGACTTCTTCCATTTGAAGGGAGAAACGTTTTGTCTTACCGTAAAAGGCGAAAGTATGCGCGAGATCGGGATAATGAACGGCGACGTCGTGCTGATACGCTCTACCCCGTCCGCTTCCGACGGCGACATCGTCGCGGCGCAGCTTGACGGAAACGAAGTGACCCTGAAACGCTTTTTCAGAAAATCGCCCGAGCTTATAGTGCTTCATCCCGAAAATTCGGATATGGAAGATATAATCGTCACGCCCGAGACCGAATTCCGTATACTCGGCGTGGCTGTGGGATTGATGCGCAACACTATATCGCGCTGATCCACGCTTGAATTATCGGATCATCACGAAAGTCCCGAGATTTTTTCCCGGGGCTTTCTCATTAAGACGCACTCTTCCGTAAAGTCACTCTCTGCTTCCTATCGATCAAATACATTCATGGATCCGCAGTTTTCACTTTATTACAGCGCGCCGACGTTCGTTGCTTACGGCGTTTCGGTTCCGTTACACGTATCGTTAAGAGGATAATAGCGCCGTTTCCTGCGGCGATACCTCCGAACATGCACCTATCCCTTGATTTGACCTTATACGGATAACGGAACGCGCCTTGCAAAAATCGGTTCTGAATACGATATCCGTAAGTCGGAGAACTCACCCAGCCGAGCCGCTACTCGGATATATTCTTCTGCTCGCCAAAACCATTCCGGTTCATGCCCGACGGCAATCCCGCCTGTTGGCGTTCGCCCGAGTTGCGGTCATTTGACCGCGTTCAGTCTTGTAAGGCAGTTCAAAAGCGCGATCTTGCCATGTTCGTATGTGATACCGCCTTGCAGATAACCGATATACGGTTCTCTTATCGGAGAATCCGCGGACAGTTCTATGGACGCGCCGGCAACAAACGTCCCTGCCGCCATTATCACTTTATCTCCGTATCCCGGCATATCCCATGCAAACGGAGTGACGTTGCCGTCTACCGGCGAAGAGTACTGCACCGCTCTGACGAATTCGGTGAGTTCGCTCTCGCTGCCGAATTTTATCGAACGTATTATGTCGCGGCAGACAGCGCCGGGTTTCGGCATGGTTTCGTAACCGAGCCTGTCGAACGCCGCGCCGAAAAGCATGCTTGTCTTTATCGCCTGCACGACGACGTGCGGCGCCATAAAAAAACCTTGATAGAATTCGCGGTAACCGTATGCGTAAGAACCTACTTCTGCGCCTATCGACGGTGAAGTCAATCTGAACGAAGCCTGTTCCACCACATCTCTTTTTCCGCAGATATATCCTCCCGTCGGAGCTATACCTCCACCCGGATTTTTTATCAGCGACCCCGCCATGATATCTGCGCCGACTTGCGTAGGCTCTTTGACGTCGACGAATTCTCCGTAACAGTTGTCGCACATTACGATAACGTCTTTGTCGACGTCTTTTACGAATTTGCACAGTTGTCCGATCTCGTCCACCGACAGCGCGTCGCGCCATTCGTACCCTCTGGATCTGCCGACAAATACGACTTTTACGCCCGTTTCCATCTCACGGCGTATCGCGTCGAAATCGAATTTGCCGTCTTTTAGCGCCACGCTGTCGTATCTTACGCCGTAATCCGCGAGAGAACCGATCCCTTTGCCCGTGATCGCCTCTTTCAGAGTATCGTACGGTTCGCCGCTGACGGACAGCAATCTGTCGCCGGGGCGCAGAAGTCCGAACAGCGCCGCGGTAAGCGCGTGAGTGCCCGACACTATCTGCGGCGAAACTATCGCCGCTTCCGCGCCGAAAACGTCGGCGAACACTTTGCCGAGGGTATCTCTTCCTATATCGTCGTATCCGTAGCCGTTGGTCTGTGCGAAATGTCTTTGACCGACGCCGTGTTCGAGAAACGCCGCGAGGACTTTTTCCTGGTTGAGAAACGCGATCTCGTCCGCTTTTTTTGTATCGGCGGCAATGGATCTTTCGACTTCCGCCACAAAGTCGTATGTTTTTTTGTCGTACAATTTCATGATTGACTCCTGTTTTCGGTATACCCTGCGTCGCTCAACGCGATATCGGTCATGCTTTCGAGAGATTCGGAACAGGGATCGACCGTAACTGCGAATTTATATCGCGAAAACCATGTTATCTGCCGCTTCGCATACCTGCGGGTATCTCTTTTTATCCTGTCTTTCAGTTCGTTCATCCCGATCTCCCCCGAAAAATAATCGGCAAATTCCCTGTATCCTATCGCCTGCATGCTTTGGGACTTGAAATCCACGCCTCTGTCGTAAACAAGGGATCTGACCTCCTCTTCAAGACCGAGTTCAAACATTGTTTCCACACGCCGATCTATCGCCTCATAGAGCTTATCCCTCGGCGGGAGCAAGAAGATCATTTTGACGCTGTATCTCATTTCGGCGTTTTCGCCGGAAGGCTTAACGGCTCCAGTCGTGCGAAGTATCTCCAACGCGCGCAACAGCCGTTTTACATTGTTCGGATGTATCTTAGCGGCGTCTTGCGGATCCGCGGCGGCAAGCTCGGCATGGAGAGCCTCGGCTCCCCTTTCTCTCAGTTCCCGTTCCAACTCTTCTCTCACGCGTTCGTTCTTCTCCGCGCCGAAAGAAAACGGATAGATCACGGAGTGCGCATACAGCCCCGTACCGCCCGCGAATATAGGCAAACGCCCGCACGACGCGAGTCTGTCTATCTCGGACACGGCGGCCTCGGCGTATTCGAAAGCGCTGAATTCGCTTTTAGGATCCGCTATGTCGGTCAGAGCGATAGGCACACCGTCCGCCTCCTGCGCAGTAGTTTTAGCCGTACCGATATCCATATGGCGGTATATCTGCATACTGTCGCAGGATATGACCTCGGAACCGACTCTGCGGGCGCACGCAAGCGCGAGCGCGGACTTCCCGCTCGCCGTAGGTCCGACTATGAAAAGGATCTTGGTCATACTATCCTCTTGAACAGTTTGTCCAGATCTTTGCGCGTAAATACAAACGTGGTGGGTCTGCCGTGGGGACATTGCAGAGGTACGCCGTCGCTCATCTGTCCGAGCAGTGACTCTATCTGTGCGTCGGTAAGTCTGTCCCCTCCTTTGACGGCGGATTTGCAAGCCCAAGTCGCTATCGCGTCGTCGATCATATCGGAATTCTTGAAAGACGCGAGTTTGCCCCTCTCTTCGAACAGCTTTCCGAAAAACGCGTCGAGATTTATATCCGTCAGCATGTCGGGTACGGCGCCGATCCTGAAACTGTATCCTCCGAATTCGGATATCTCGAAGCCGAGCTCGGTCAGTTTGTCTTCGAACTTTTTCACCGTTTCGTATTGAGGTCCGTCGCAATCGAGCACATAAGGTATCAGAAGCGGTTGGGAAAACGTCTGTCTGGAGTCTATCCTTTCCTTGAATTTGTCGTACAACAATCTTTCGTGGACCGCATGCTGGTCTATCAGATACGCTTTATCGCCCTGTTCCACTATAAGGAATGTGCCGAATACCTGTCCCACGATCCTGTAACCGAGCCTGAGCGTGCGGTCTATGTCTTCAAACAATTCGCTCCCTTTTTCCTCTCGGTTTACCGATTCCATGGTAAAAGCGCTCGGCGAAGAGACCTTTGTCTGCGGCTTATAGATGCTGTGCGTGAATATGGCTGTCTGCTCGACCTTTTCGCGCTGCTTTTCCAAAGCCTTCTTTATCTCTTTTTCGCCTGTCTGCCTCTCGTCCGTTCCGCGCAGCAGGTCTTCCGGTCGGCGACCCGTCGCCGCGGGAATTATTTTCGAAGGATCGACCGATCCGGAAGAACTCGCAGCAGACGCGGGCTCGGCATCCTGCGCAAGAGTTGTCTGCCCGCCGAGCGGATCCTCTCCTATACGGATAGTATTCGCCTGCTTCGCCAACGCCCTTTCAATGGCGCGGTAAACTGCGGAGAATACCGCGTTCGGCCGACGGAACCTCACTTCATTCTTGGAAGGATGGACGTTTACGTCCACTTCGTCGAACGGAAGTATCAAATTGATCACGAACACGGGATAACAGCGTTTCATGAGCGATCCGCCGTATGCCTGGGTGGCGGAGGTCTCGACGGTCTTGTCGCTGACCGTACGGCCGTTGACGATAACTGTCTGCAAGCTCTTGTTGTGTCTTGTCAGTTCCCGTCTGCCCGTATATCCGTAAACCCTGTAACCGTCGTCTCGCTTTTCGTCGAACCAGATAAGCGCGTTTGCCACTTCGTTGGAGTATACGGTGTATACGGCATTGTCGAATCCCCCCGAAGTGCTGAACACCGTCTTGCCGTCGGTGACGTAGGTGAACGACAGATCGGGATTGGCGAGAATGAGCGCCGATACCGTCTCCGTGACCGCTCGCTCTTCCTGCGCCGGCTTTTTCAGGAAACGCGCTCTTACGGGCGTGTTGAAGAACAGATCGGACACCGTCACGGTCGTGCCCGCCGCGGCTCCGCAAGGCTCGGAGTCGCCTATCTTGCCGCCCTCGGCGACGATAGAATATCCTTCGCCGTCCTCATGTCGTCTTGTGACTATCTTTACGCGCGATACCGCGGCTATCGACGCGAGAGCTTCTCCCCTGAATCCCAAAGTCGCGATGGCGTCGAGATCGGCGGCGGACGCGAGCTTCGACGTCGCATGGGGCAGGAGCGCTTTTTTCAGATTGCTTTCGCTCATTCCGCAGCCGTTGTCGGTTACCGATATCTCTCTCGTGCCGCCCTCTTTCACCGACACCACGATCCTGTTCGCACCTGAGTCGATCGCGTTTTCCACCAGTTCTTTGACCACGGACGACGGTCTTTCCACGACCTCGCCCGCCGAGATAAGATTGTAAACGCTGCTGTCGAGTATATTGATTTCGGCCATCAGTTGTCCTCCCTCGCCTTTTTGACGACGTCGCTCAAAAACATCCACGCCTGTATCGGCGTCATATCGTCCACGTTACACGAACGCAGAGTATCGAGTATCTCGTTCGATCCGAACATGGAAACGAGATCCGCGGGTCTGCTCGCAGCCTTTTCGCTCTTTTTGGCGATCGCGTCTTTTTCGAGTTCGGACGATATGCGTTTCGCCCTTGCGATGACCTTTTGCGGCACGCCCGCAAGTTTTGCGACCTCTATGCCGAAACTCTTGTTTGTCCCGCCGCGCATGATCTTGTGTAAAAACACTATGCCGTTTTCTCTTTCCGACGCCACTATCTTATAGTTTTTTACGCCTTCGAGCTTGTTTTCCAATTCGGTAAGTTCATGGTAATGCGTGGAAAACAGCGTCTTGCATCTGATATTCGACGTGACTTCTTCGAGTACGGCTTTGGCTATCGACAGTCCGTCAAACGTGGACGTTCCCCTCCCTATCTCGTCGAGAATGAGAAGGCTGCGCATCGTCGCGTTCTGCAATATGGTCGCGACTTCCACCATCTCGACCATAAACGTACTTTGACCGTAAGCCACGTCGTCGCTGGCTCCGATCCTTGTAAATATCCTGTCGGTCACCGCTATCGTCGCGGACGACGCGGGAACGAAACATCCTATATGCGCCATCAGCGTTATCAGGGCGACCTGTCGCATATATGTGCTCTTGCCCGCCATGTTGGGACCGGTTATCACCATGGTCCTGTTTTGCGAGCAGTCGAGCTCGGTATCGTTGGGTACAAAGCCCCCCGACGGCAGCAGCGATTCCACGACCGGATGTCTGCCGTTGCGTATATCTATGACCTCGATGTCGTCCCGTATCAGCGGCTTGCAGTAATCGCAGTCGTTGGCGAGTTTGGCAAACGACAGGATCGTGTCCAGCGTCGCTATCGCCCTCGCGGTCGATTGCAGCTCGGGTATAGCTTGCAGCATATCGAGTTTCAGCTTTTCGTAAAGCGCATATTCAAACTCTATCGCGCGGCTTTCGGAATTGAGTATCTTTTCCTCTATCTGTTTGAGATCTTCGGTTATGAATCTCTCGCCCGTCGTCAGCGTCTGTTTGCGCACGTAACGTATGGGAACTTTATCGAGATTGCCCTTGCTGATCTCTATATAATACCCGAAAACTTTGTTGAAGCCTACTTTGAGATTCTTGATACCCGTTTCGGCACGCTCGTCGCTTTCCAGTTTTGCAAGCCAGTTTTTCCCGTCCGTCTTTGCGTTGCGGTATTCGTCCAGCTCTTCGCTGTATCCTCTTCTTATATAGCCGCCGTCCTTTGTCATCGCGGGAGGATTTTCGTCGATGAGGTCGAGTATCTCGTCGCGCCTGTCGGCAAGTTCGAATATATTGTCCGCTATCTCCGTAAGATACGCGTTACCGCAGGACGCCGCGTAAGCTTTGATCTCGGGCACGGGCGCGAGCGACTGGGCTATCGCTATGAAATCGCGTGGAGACGGATTGCCGTAAACGATCTTCGAGGACAGCCTTTCGAGGTCTTTGACCCGACCGAGCAATTCGTCCAAATTGCTGCGCGTGCGCGCGTCCGCAACGAGAGCCTCGACGGCGTCGAGTCTGCGGTTTATCGCCGAGGCGTCCCGCAGCGGCTGTTCGAGCCAACGCCTCAGGTTGCGCGCGCCCATGGAAGTTTTCGTACGGTCGAGCACTTTGAGCAGCGTTCCTCTGCGCGTTCCGTCTCGCAGATTGGAAGTGAGTTCGAGATTACGGCGCGTATTCGCGTCGAGGACCATGAATCTGCTGCTTCTCACTAACCGCACGTCCTTTATATGCGACAGGGCGCGTTTCTGAGTTTCTTCGAGATAAAGGCACAGCGCGCCGACGGATTGGTAACAGAGTTTCATATCCCCGAATTCGTATTTTGCGAGAGAATCCACTCCGAACTGCTTTTTCATAGCCGCGGACGAATTACCCTCTGTGAATATCCAGTCGTGGTATCTCTGTATCGGAGGATATTTCGACTTCCTCATCTCGGGAAGTTCCTTGAACAGCTCCGCGGCATATTCGTTGGCGATGATCTCGGACGGAGCGACCGTGGAAAGCATATCTTCTATCTCCGATATATCTTTGAATTCGCTCTGCAACACGTTGAATTCGCCGGTAGACACGTCTACCCACGCCAAAGAATACGCCTTGTCGTTCATGACAAGACACGCGAGGTAATTGTTCTTTTTGTCGTCGAGGATATCCTCTTCTATTACCGTGCCCGGAGTTATGACCCTGACGACGTCGCGTTCGACGAGCCCCTTTGCCTGAGGCGCGGAAAGCTGTTCGCAGATGGCGACCTTATGACCGGCGGCTATCAGCTTGGAGATGTATCCGTCCACCGCATGATACGGTACTCCGCACATCGGAGCGCGCTCATCCAGACCGCAGTCCCTTCCCGTAAGAGTCAGATCGAGAAGTTCGCTGCACAGTTTCGCGTCCTCGAAGAACATTTCGTAAAAATCACCGAGTCGGAACATGAGGATAGCGTCCTTATATTTTTCCTTGACCTCGAGATAGTATTTCATCATCGGTGACAAAGCCATTTTCTCCCTCCTTAAACCTTTTCGCCGAAAAGCGCCGCAGATTGCGCTCTGTTTATCTTCACGTCGCAGAACGTGCCCACAAGCGAGCCGTCGCCGCCGAACGTGACCATCCTGCCGCTCTCGGTCCTGCCGCAGACGGAAACTACGCCGTTTTTCTCGACTACGTCTTCGCACAGCACACGGTAAACGCCGCCCACATATTCGCGGGAAAGACGCCGTGTCACGGCATTCTGTTCCGCGATAAGACGCATGATCCTGCGTTTGGACACCTCTGCCGGGACCTGAGGCATGGACGCCGCGGGCGTACCTCTCCTCGGAGAGTAAACGAAAGTGAACGCGTTGGAATACCCGACTCTGCGCACGATATCCAGCGTGTCTTCGAAGTCCTCCTCTTCCTCGTAAGGAAACCCGACCATAAGATCCGTGGTTATGCCGCAGTCGGGCATCTTCTCCCTTATGCGGTCGATGATACGAAGATAGTCGTCGCGCGTATAATGCCTGTTCATCAGTTTGAGGATCTTATCCGAGCCGGACTGTATGGGCAGATGGATATTGTTGCAGATATTGGGCGATGACGCCACTATGTCTATCACTTTTTCGTCCATATCCTTCGGATGCGACGTCATGAACCTTATCCTGTGATCTCCGCCGTATTTTGCAAGATCGGTAAGCAGTTCGGCAAAGCCGTATCCGTCCGCTCGGTCGTTGCCGTAGGAATTGACGTTCTGCCCCAAAAGAGTGACTTCTTTGTATCCGTCGGCGAGCGCCTGTTCGAATTCGCGCAATATGGCGTCGCGAGTGCGGCTGCGCTCCCTTCCCCTTACGTACGGTACCACGCAATACGTACAGAAGTTGTTGCATCCGTACATTATGTTGATCCAGGCGTTTACCCCGCTTGTCCTGTAATAGGGATATCCCTCCGCTATCGCCGGCTTCGGATCGTCGTCGATCTCGACGGTCTTCTTGCGCGCCGATACGGCGTCCCTGATGTATTCTCCTATCTTTTCGGTATTGTTCGTACCGAGAACTATATCCACGAACGGGAATTTTTTGCGCAAAGCAAGTCCCGCGCCGTCCTGTTGCGTCATACATCCGACCACCGCTATCACGGCGTCGGGATTCTCTTTTTTAAGCTGTTTGAACCGTCCTATCTGCCCGACGGCTTTCCTCTCCGCATTGTCGCGGATACAACACGTGTTGAATACGACCACGTCGGCGCTGTCCGTTTCCGATTCGCTCATACCCATACCGCGAAGGATACCCGCTATCTTTTCGGACTCGTGCACGTTCATCTGGCAGCCGTAAGTGACGATCTTGTAAGTAGACATGGATATATTATAGCGTACGCGCGCGCAAAACTCAAACGGTTGCGCGCAAATACTGCGCAAAAGCGCTCTTTTTCGACAATGCGGCGTACGGTTCTCAGCGATCTGCAAAAAGACCGAATTTCGCTTGTTCTCCGTTGCGTTCTTTATAAAAAACGCGATGATGCACACGATAGTAACGCAAAAACAAGACGAGAGGCTGATATGGCAAGATCCGGCAAAAAAAAGACGAGCAAAGCCACGAAAATATTTTTCGCGCTGACAGTGACGTGCGCGGTAGCGGTCGCCGCCGTTATAGGCGGAGGTATATGGTATCTGCATTCGGGCGATGACGTCGACTATACGAAAGTACAGACCGCCGTGGAACCGCTCAAGCTCTATGCCGCCGACGGCACCGAAGCGGCATATTGCAGCGCCAACTACGGCTACGCCTCCTCGGATGAGATCCCCGAGCTGGTAAAAAACGCTTTCATAGCGATAGAAGACAAGCGTTTTTACAGCCACGACGGCATCGACTATATCCGCCTTGCGGGCGCCGCGATAGGCAATCTCAGATCGGGGTCATTCGCCGAAGGCGGCTCGACGATAACTCAGCAGCTTGCAAAAAACATATATCTTTCTTCGGAAAAAAGCGTTTCGCGCAAAATACGCGAAGCGCAGATAGCCGTCAAGCTGGAAAAACATTACAGCAAAGATCAGCTTCTCGAATACTATCTCAACATGCTCTATTTCGGAAGCGGCGAATACGGCGTGAAAAACGCCGCCGAAAGATTTTTCGGAAAGGAACTGAACGAACTTACGCCCCTCGAAGCGGCAATGCTCGCAGGGATAGTAAAAGCGCCTTCCAATTACAATCCGATCAACGATTTCGAAAGATCGTCGGAAAGAGCACGGCTTGTTTTGTCCTTGATGTACGAACAAGGCATGATCGACGAAGATAGCTATAATTCGGCTAAAACTCAGCAAATTATTATAAAAAACGAGTTAAACGAGAATAGTTTTGACTCGGTTTACGTGGTCAATGCGCTCGAAGAGGCTTGCGGGATACTCGGCACGGACGAAAAAAGCATCGCGGCGAAAGGTTACGAGATATACACTTACCTGGACAACGACAGACAGAAATATCTGCGCGACGCGGTCTTGTCGAGCGACAGCGAGGGACTTAGCGCCGCAGTATCGGCGCGAGTGGACGATCATTCGATCGACGCGGTATATGCGAACTTTGCGCTCTCGTTGGATTCGTTTGCAAGACAGAGCGGTTCCGCGCTCAAACCTCTGGCGTGCTACGCCCCCGCTTTCGACGCGGGCGTCATATCGCCGGCAAGCGTACTGGGCGACGAAAAGACGGATTTCGGCGGATACTCCCCCTCCAACTACAACGATGTGTACAGAGGCAGCGTAAGCGCGCGCGAAGCTCTTTCGCTGTCGCTCAACGTCCCTGCGGTACACGTTATGCAGAGCGTCGGCGTAAGCGAAAGCGTTTACGCTCTCGAAAAAGCGGGAATATCTTTGTCCGACGGCGACGACAATCTGTCTTTGGCATTGGGATCGACCGAAAACGGAATAAATTTCAAGGAACTTCTCGGGGGATATCTGACCCTTGCCGACGGCGGCTCTTATTCCCGCCCCGCATTGGTGAGCGCCATCGCAGACTCGGAAGGAAACGTCGTCTATCGCCGCAACGCGGATAGCGCAAGAGCTTTTTCCGAACGGGCGGCATATCTCACCACGGACTGTCTGAAAGACTGCGCCGCCGAAGGAACGGCGAAAAAACTGTCGCCGCTCGGTTTCGACGTGGCGGCCAAAACCGGAACGGTCGGCGACGAAGGGGGAAACCACGACGCATATTGCATAGGATATACTTCGGACACAGCCGCTCTTTTCTGGTGCGGCAGCGACGATTATTCGTCTTATATCCCGGAAAACGGCGGAGGTATACCTTGTATAAGATTGCGAGAATATCTGGATGATATCTATTCGGACGGCGCTCCGAAAGCGTTCGAAGCGCCCGACGGGGTCGTGAACGTCGCGCTGGACAAGGCGGATTACGAAGAAGGCAGACTTACTCTCGCTTCCGACAACGCACCCGAATACGCGGTCACTACCGAGCTGTTCGATTCCGAATTTTTGCCGACCGAAAAAAATTCCAGCTTCGATTGGCCGAAAGCGGATAATATAGTCGTTTCGGAAGACGACGGAGGCACTACCATAACTTTTGTCGCCGATCCGAGGCTGAGTTACAGGATCGTAAGAAAAAATTTCCTGAAAAAAGACGACGTGATCTCGGAAATAACCATGACGGCAGGAGACGTGACGGTAAGCGACTCGTACGACGGATTTTTTCCGAGCACTTACGTGATAATCCCGTACTATCTGGACGGATCGGGATGCGAAGTTTACGGAGAAATAACCGCGGTCAAATGAAAAAAGCCCGGCTTGCCGCCGGGCAAAATTCATCTGCCTATCTCTATTTTCTCCACGCCCTCTATCGCCGCGTCTATCAGCGACGCAAGGTCCTCTATCTTCGCCTGTTCTTTCCGCGCCGTTTCGACCGAAGGCTTGATCACGGGATTGCGCGGCAGAAACACCGTGCAGCAATCCTGATACGGAAGTTCGCTCAGCTTGTACGTTCCTATCGCCGCCGCGGTATCCATGATCTCGTATTTGTCCATACCGACCAACGGTCTGAATACGGGAAGAGCTTTCACCGCGTCTTCCGTCACGGTCATGCTCTCGAGAGTCTGCGACGCGACCTGTCCGAGGCTTTCGCCCGTGATCAGCGCTCCGCACCCCGTTTTTGCAGCAAGTTTTTCGGCTATCTCGATCATGATCCTTCTCATTATGGTGATCATGTAATCGGGACGGCATTTCTCGTGGATCGCAAACTGGATATCGGTAAAAGGCACGACGTACAGATCGATAGGCCCCGCATATCCGCTGAGAACGTGCGCCAGATCCACTACTTTCTGCTTTGCCTGTTCGCTGGTATACGGGAACGAATGATAATGCACCGCCTTGATGCGCATACCTCTTCTCGCCATTCTGTATCCCGCGACGGGTGAATCGAACCCTCCCGACAACAGCAGCATGCCGCTTCCCGAACAGCCCACCGGCATACCGCCGGCACACTCTTCGACGCCGCAGAACACATAAGAATAACCGTTCTCGCGTATATCCACTTTGATATTGAGCTGCGCGTGATCCAAGTCCACTTTATACAGCGGGCGGCGTTCCAGAACGTATCCGCCTATATCCGCGCCGATCTGCGAAGAATTTTTTTCGAGCGATTTGTCCGCTCTGTTGACGGTAACGCGGAAAGTGAGTTTTTCGTCGGGAGCGTACAGCATCGCCGCTTCGCCGATTTCTTCGTAACCGGTGGGGACCTTGACCGCCTCGCTTAGAGAATGCAGACCGAATACCTTTTTGAGCCTGTTTTTGAATTCGGCTATCTCGTCGCCGTCGAAGTCCTCGACGTAATACCTGTTGTGCGTCTTGACAAAGCGGTATTCAAGCCCCGACAGCGAGCTTTTTATGTTGTCGATCAGAAGTTTTTCGAAATAACTTTTGTTCTTGCCTTTAAGAAATATCTCGCCGAAGCGCAGCAGTATCACTTTTTGCATATCCGTCATCTCCGTCGGATCGTCAGATCCTTGCGTATTTTTCAAGCACTTTGCGGCACGCGGCGAGTTTCGAACAAAATTCCGCGATATCGCCGTCGCTCTCTTCTCCGTCGAAGCTCACCCTGACCGCTCCTTCGGCATATCCGCCCATGAGACCGAGAGCGTCCGGTATCCTTCTCTGCGCTTTTTTCGAAGAACAGGCGCTGCCCGTTCCTACCAGTATCCCCTCTTTTTCCAACGCGTGGACGAGCACCTCTCCGCGCACGTCGGAGAACGCGAAGTGGAATATTCCTCCTTCGCTGTTTCCGAGATCGGTATTTATCCTCACTTTATCGGCATAATTCGTCCGCAGAAAATCCGCAAGTTCGGCTTTCAGCGAAGCGAACCTCTCACGCTTGCTCTTACGCAAAACTCTGCCCTTTTTCACAGCGGTCGCGAAAGCGGCTGCCGCAGGCACGTTTTCCGTTCCCGATCTGATATCGTATTCCTGTCCTCCGCCGTACACGAACGCGGACGGATTGATCCCGGGCGCGAGATACAAAGCGCCTATGCCTTTCGGTCCGTGTACCTTATGCGCGCTTACGGTATAGAGGTCTATTTTCGTTTCAGACAGCGAAAGCGGCACTTTCAGAAAAGCCTGCACTCCGTCGCTGTGGAACACCGCGTGCGGAGAGCGCTTTTTGACCTCGGCGGCGATCGCCGCGATATCGTTGTAAGCGCCCGTTTCGTTGCATACGTGCATTATCGACACCAAAGACACGTCGTCGCCGAGCATCGGGTACAGTCTGTCTTTGTCCACGGCTCCGAAGCGATCGCACGGCGCGACCGACAGCGAGTACCCCTCGGCTTCGAGCGCCTTTGCGGTATTCCATACCGCGGCGTGTTCGAGCGCGGATACTATCACTCTCCCGCGTTTTTTCTTAACGCAGCAACGCAAAGCTATATTATCGCTTTCGCTTCCGGAAGCCGTGAATATCAGCCTGGCTCCGCTCGGAGCGCCGAGCGCGGACAATATCTCAGTCCGCGATTCGGAGACCTTGCGCGCCGCTTCGCCCGCCGGCGCGTAATAAGCCGACGGATTGTAATATTTCCGCATGCCGTATGTTTCCAGATCGTTCAGGCATTCGGCATACATCGCGGTCGTCGCGGCGTTATCCAGATACAACATCTCTTTCTTCGTCTCCGATCGTATTCAGCAAAGCGAGCATATAAGCGTTGAGCGCGAGCATATACCGCTTTCCGTCCGATAATTTTATCACATATACGCCGCAACCGCAAGGATCGCAGTACAGTTTGACGCTTTTTTCTTCTCCGTCGCCGACCTCTTCCAATCGAAAATCTTTTTCTTTTAGGGAGAAAATTTCCTCAGTTTTATTCGGATAACGGACCTTGACGGAAAACGCGCCGCCGTCGAATACGTATATCCATTCGCGCGCCATTCGCAACGACGGTATCCTGAGCGCGAGGGTCACCGGCAGCCATGCAGCCACTCCCGCAAAATACGAATATGCGCCGCTGCAAGCACGCACAAGGCATATCAGCGCGACGATATCGAAAAGCAGCGCGACCGCAAGCAGCAATATCCGATACGGTCTGCGCGTATAGTCGGGATACACGCATTCGTAATACCGTTTCATTTCAATTCTACGACCGTTGCGCCGCTGTCCCCTTCGCCGTACGCCGCCGCGCGATAGCCTTTGATATACGACAGCGACGACAGATACTTCCTGATCGCGCTCCGCAACGCGCCGCTTCCCTTGCCGTGAACTATCCTCACCTCGCTGCGCCCGCTCATCATCGCGCGGTCGAGATAACGGTCGGTCTCGGCAAGAGCCTCGTCTACGGTCAGCCCTATCACGTTGAGTTCCCCGGGACAGCCCTCGTAAGCGGGATCGGGAGTAGTATATCTGCGCTTCGGAGCGCTCGGCGCCTTTGCGTCAAGCCTTTCTATATCTTTACGTCGCACTTCGGTGCGCATTATCCCCGCTGCGACGGTATATTTGTCGCGCGCCTTGTCCGCCGATACGACAGTGGCTTCGCATTTCAATACCGGCACGTACACCCGATCTCCGACCTGCGGATCTCCGCCTATCCTCTTCGGCTTGGGCGCGGCGTGTTCTTCTCCGCTTCTCTGCGAAGAATTTTCGAGCTTCTTTTTGAGCCGTCTTGCCTCGAAAAGCGCTTTCTCGTCCCCTTTCTCGACCTGTTTCTTTATCTGCGCTATGAGTTCGTCCGCCTGTTCGATATAGTCGGAAAGCAATTCGCGCGAATGTTTTGCCGCCCTCGCCTCGAGCTTTTCGCGTATCTCTTCCGCCTTCTTTTTTTCCGCGCGCGCGGCTTCGAGTTCCTTTTGGCTCTCGGCTTTCAGCGCAGCGCTCTCCTCTCTGAGCCGCTCAGCCTCTCTGCGGCTGTTCTCCGCGGACGCGACAATGTGGTCGAAACTTCGTTTTTCGTCGCCGAGCATCGCCTCGGCTCTGTCTGCGATGCGGGCGTCCAGTCCGAGCGAACGTGCTATCTTTATCGCGTTAGACGATCCCGACACACCGATCATCAACCTGTAAACAGGCTCGAACGTAACGGGGTCGAAGTCCATCGACGCGTTTTCTATCCCGTCGTGCGTATAAGAATATTCTTTAAGTTCGCCGTAATGCGTGGTGATTATGCATCGGCATTTTTTCGATCTCAGATATTCTATCGCCGCGATGGCAAGCGCGCTTCCCTCCGCGGGATCCGTGCCCGCCCCGAGTTCGTCCAGCAGTACGAGAGATTCATTGTCCACGCTTTCCGTGATATTGATAAGATTTTTCATATGCGACGAGAACGTGGACAGACTCTGTTCAATGCTCTGTTCGTCCCCGATATCGCAGTATATCCCTTTGTAGACCGACAATTCGCTCTCTTCCGCGCACGGTACGAAAAAGCCGCTCGCCGCCATCAGCGAAGTGAGCCCGACGAGTTTGAGCGTAACGGTCTTGCCGCCCGTATTCGGTCCCGTTATCAGAAGGATGTCGAACTCTCCCCCCAACCGCACGTCGATCGGAACGACTTTTTCGGGATCTATCAGCGCGTGCCTGCCGCGTTTGATGACCGTACGCCCGCCGTCGTTCAGCACGGGTACGGTCGATCTCGTAGCGCGGGCATATTTCGCGAGAGCGAAAGCTTTGTCCGCTCCGGTCAGTATATCGGCGTTGCCCCGCAAGCCCTCCGCGCATTGCGACGCCTCGAACGAAAGCGCCGTCAATATCGCCTCGATCTCGTTTTGTTCGTCTGCCCGCAGCGCTTTGAGATCGTTGTTCATCTCAAGAACGGCGAACGGCTCTATGAACAGAGTCGCTCCCGACGCGGACCTGTCGTGCACCAATCCGTTGACGCGCATACGGTGTTCCGACCGCACGGGGAGCACGTACCTGCCGCCTCTTACCGTAACGATGGCGTCCTGAAGATATTTTGCGTTCTCGCCCGTGACGTAAGAATTGAGCTTTGCCCTTATCCTCGCATTGACGTCGCGTATCTCTCTGCGTATCCCGCCGAGCCTCGCGCTCGCGCCGTCCGCTATCTCGTTTTCTCCTATGATCGAGCTCTCTATCTTCTCGCGGAGAGCCCCGTTCTGATAAAGCGAAGCCGCGGCGGAAGATATCTTCCCGTAACCGTCTTTGGGCAGTCTTTGAGCCGCCGACACAAAGCCCGCCGAACAACGGAGCAACGCCGCTATTTTGAGAAGCTCGGCAGGCGACAGTACCGCCTGCTTCTCCAAAGCTTTCAAAATGTCCGTCACGTCGTCGAAAGCGAGCGAAGGCGCGACGAGCACGTTGTACAGCGCGGAATACGCCTCCTTCGTATATTCGAGCGCGTCGAGCGCCGACGACAGATCGGTATGCGGTACGACCGCTCTCACCGCAGCGGCTCCCGAAGGGCTTTCCGCATACGTCGCCGCCCTGTCCTTTATCTTGTCGAATTCGAGCGCTTTCAATGTCTTTTCGCTTATCATTTCACACCTCTGCCGAGCAATCCCGATGTAGTTCTACCCCCGCAAGACGCCGTCGACGCGGCAATATCCGACAATTTTGCATCTATCCCCGACAGCGACACGAACGGACGAAGTCCTCTGCCCGAATATTTTGCCAAGGCGTTCACCGTCTGCGGATTGTACAGATCGAACGTACAATGCCGCAATTTCGTGCGCGATATGCGGTACTCCTCACGCTTATCGCGATAAACGAAATCGCCGTCGTACGCGCAGTCTGCGCAGGTACAGCCCGTATTCAGCTGTACGGGACAATGCGTAAGTGTCATCACGGGAAGAGCCCCGTACGCGAAACAAAGCGCGTCGAATCCGAGGCCGCGGTATTCCGCATAAGACAGTTCCGCCGAAGCGATAGCCGCGTTTGCGCCGGAAGCGCGAAAAGCCGCGTCCGAGCATATATTCGTTTTTATGCCCGCGACCGCATACATTCCGTATTCCCGCGCAAGTTCGAAAGCATACCAGTTATCGCAAACAAGTCCGCACACGCTGTCCTTCACGGCGTCGAGAAAACCGCGCAGCAGACCGATATCTCCGCCGCGGGCGATAAGCGGCATATGAATATAGACTTTGCTTCCGCTTTGCGAGCAGTATCCGTTCACCGCTTCCGCCTGTTCTTTACCGAACTCTCTCGGCGCATAGACGAGCGCTTCCGCGTGCACGTCCGCTTTTGCGAGATCGTCCACCTCGTACATCGCCGACAGCGAAAGCGGTTTTGCCGAATACGGCAGCGTCGCGCGCGCTTTTCTTTGTCGTTCGGCGTATTCTGTAAGCAGTTCCGATCTCAAACCCTCGACCGCGCTCCTGCGGGCGGCGTTCAAAGCGGACGCGGGAACGAAACACCTTCCGTCGCAATCCGCCGATATGTCTTTTGCGCAAAATCCGCTGCCTCCCAATCTGTTCGCGGCTCTCGCAAGCCCGTCCGAGTCGGCGGCTTTGCCCTCCGCCCCTTCCAACATCGGACCGTAAGCCGTAAACGAGCGGCCGTCCGTCTGCGCGGTCACCGACAGCTTTTCGCCTGTACGGGCGCGTACGGACAGCGCGATCGGCAACGGCTGAGGCTCGGTCACGGCGTTGGCTGCCGTCGCGGCGTCGAAAGTCTTTGCGACCGAATCCCCCTTTGCCGCGTCGATCCCGTCGGGCATAGGCAGCAGAGCGTTTCTTGCGTTTATGTCCGATCGGGCTTCGAATCCCCCCTTTTCCTCCCCAGAAGCGGAAATAAGTTTGAGTCCGTCGCCTTTTCGGATATCTTCTTTGAGAGCGACGACCGCGCCGCGCCTGTCGACAGAAATCACGGTCCCTACGGTCACGCCGATATTGTTCTGGACCTTCGGATACATGATCCCCCGCGTGTCGTCGAAATTGTATCCTCGGGTAAATCCTCCTCTGTTGAAAGCGCGTTTCAGCGCGTCGATATCATCTCTGTCGGGTGTTTTGCCGTCGAGAGCGGCGCGGTATCTTCGCACGGTTTCGTAGACGTAATGAGGCTGTTTGAGTCTTCCCTCTATTTTCAGGCTGTCCACACGCGCAGCGGCGAGAGAGTCGAGTTCCGTTATAAGACATTGGTCTTTCGGCGAAAGCAGATATCCCTCTTTTCCGAACGAAGACGAATATTTCAGACGGCAAGGCTGCATACATCTCCCTCGGTTGCCGCTGTCGCCGGTACGCACGGCGGAAGCCAGACAGGCGCCGCTGAAAGCCACGCACAGCGCGCCGTGTACGAAAAATTCCACTTCGAGCGAAGTGCGCTCCTTTATCTTCATGACGTCGGACAACAGCGTTTCGCGCGCGACGACCACCCGCGTGAAACCGTATCTTTCGAGATATTCGGCTCCTTCCGCATTGTGCACGCCCATCTGCGTGCTCGCGTGCAGAGGCACGCCCAGATCCGCAAGTATCCCGACCGCGCCGATATCGGCGACGATGAACGCGTCGGTACCGGCTTCCGCACACGCCTCAGCGAGAGCGCGCAGTTTTTCCGTTTCGGAATTTTTTATTTCCGTATTCAGCGTTACGTAAGTCTTAACTCCGTGCAAATGGCAGTATTCGACGTAGGCTTTGACATTGTTTTCGTCAAACCCCTGAGCCTTCGCCCTTGCGTTGAGAGCGTTCAATCCGAAATAAACCGCGTCCGCGCCTGCGGCGACCGCCGCATAGAGCGCCTCGGGACTGCCGACCGGCGCCAACAATTCCATATTTTGATTATAACCTCTTTCCGCCGATACCGCAACCTTATTTGCGCGCGTATCAAAAGACGCGCCCGATAAAGGCGCGTCGATACGGCGTCTTTGCCTTTGTCAGCGCAGCACCGCGCCGAGATCTTTCTGCAGTTTCGCGAGGACCGCTTCCGTCGCGGACTGAGCCTCCGCGTCGGTCAGAGTGCGGTCGGGCATTCTGAATTCCAGTTTGACGGCGACGCTCTTCTTTCCCTTTCCGAGAGCCTCGGAACGATAGATATCGAATATCCTGCTCGAACGCAGAGCCTTACCGCCCGCCTTCGCCGCGCAGTCGAGTATGCGCGCGGCTTCAACGCTCTCGTCCACGACGACCGCGATATCTCTCTCTATCGGCGGATATTTGCCCGTTTCGACGTACTTGTAGCCGCGGCTGCGGTATCTTATCAGCGACGCAACATCTATCTCGGCGACGTACATTCTCTGTTTGACGTCCATTGCCGCCGCAACGTCGGGATGCACTTCGCCGAGGCTGCCGAAAGAGAACTTGCCGACATACATATCCGCGCCTCTTCCTTTATGGAGATAGGGAGCGTTCGATCTCCTGAACACCGGCGATATCCCGAACTTATAACAGATCTTGTCCACGACCGATTTGAGAGAATAGTAATCGTATCCCTCTCCGTAAGCGGCGATCACGAGTTTCTGTCTTTCCTCGGGCAATTCCGTCAAGGGCAGCGCCTTGGGGATATATACTGCGGCTACCTCGAACAGTTTGGCTTCTCTCACGTTTTTCAGCGCGTTGGAAGCGAGCGCGGAGAGCGCCGAATATACCAACGTGGTTCGCATTACGGAAGTGTCCTCTCCGAGAGGATTGAGCAGCCTGACGCAGTTTCTTTCGGGAGCGTCGGGAGCGAAGCCGAGGATATCGAAGCCTTTTTCGCCGGTAAACGAATAGGTCAGCGTTTCCGAATATCCCGCGCCTACGCAGATATCTTTAAGCACGTCCTCGACCTTCTGCTCTTCGGACTTGCCGCCGAGCGTCTGTTCTTTGCCTCCGATCAGCTTGTCCTCGATATGGTCGTAACCGTACATACGTATCAGCTCCTCCGCGATATCGTTTGCGTTTTCGATGTCGTCGCGGAAAAGCGGCGGATCCACGGTCAGAACTCCGTCTTTTATCTCGGGACTCATTCCCAGTCCGCCGAGTATGGACAGCATATCTTCCTCGGGAACGGTGATCCCGAGGATATCTGCTATCCTGACCACCGGCACCGACACCTTCTTCCTCGGCTGAGGATCCGCGAAAACGTCCGCAACGCCGCGGGCGATCTTGCCGTAGCCGAATTTATATATCAGCGTGAGCGCTCTCATCAGACCGAGCCTCTGGCTGTCGGTATCTATTCCTCTCTCGTAGCGGAAAGACGAATCCGAGCGCAGATTGAGCTTGCGCGAAGTACGGCGGATGTTGTCGCGCATGAACTTAGCGCTCTCGAATACGATATCCTTGGTATCGCCGTCTATACAGCTATTTGCGCCGCCCATAACGCCTCCGATTGCGCAGGGTTTCGCGACGTCGCATATGGCGACCATGCTGTCGTCCAGAGCATATTCCTTATTATCGAGCGCCACTATCTTTTCGCCGTTCCGCGCTCTGCGTACGACTATCCTGCCCCCTTCGAGTTTTGACGCGTCGAACGCGTGCATCGGCTGCCCTATCTCGATAAGCACGTAGTTAGTGATATCGACGATGCTGTTGATCGGGCGCAGACCGACGCTTTTCAGTCTTTTGGCTATCGTTTCGTCGGAAGGCACGATTTTGACGTCGGACACGGCTGCCGCCATATATCTGGGACACAGATCCGGCGCGTCCACCTGTACGGAGATCTTGTCTTCCACATTGTCGGCGACGCACTCAAACCCTATCTCGGGCTGTCGGAGCGGCTTTTTAAGTACGGCGGCGACCTCTCTGGCGATACCCAGCACGCTGTTGCAGTCGCTGCGGTTCGCGGTCACGCCGACGTCGAGTATCACGTCGTCGTTGCCCAACACTTCGTTGATATCCGTACCGAGCGGAGCGGTCTCTTTGTTCATCACGAGAATGCCGTAGACTTCCGCTCCCTCGTAATCGCTCTCGGTCAGCCCCAGTTCCTTGCCCGAACAAAGCATACCGCAGGACTCCACTCCGCGCAGTTTTCCGGTCTTGATATGCACGCCGCCGGGCAGATAGGAATCGTCCAATGCCGCGGGCACGAGATCCCCTTCTTTCAGGTTCTGCGCGCCGGTAACTATCTGCACGGGCTCATCTCTGCCGATATCGACGGAGCATATCCACAGCTTGTCCGCGTCGGGATGATGCGTCATTTTCGCTATTTTGCCGAGCACGACGTTGCGTATCTCGGCGCTTTTGTCTATGATCTCCTCGACTTCGAATCCCGCGCCGACCAACTTATCCGCAAGTTCCTGCACGGGAACGTCTATATCCACGAAATCTCCGAGCCAACTCATCGAAACTTTCATATCTCACCTCACCTGAAGCTTTTCAGAAAACGCGCGTCGTTTTCGAAAAGTATGCGCATATCGGGTATGCCGTATTTGATCATAGTTATCCTCTCTATACCCATGCCGAAAGCATATCCGGAATATTCGGACGGATCTATTCCGCAGTTCTCCAGAACTTTGGGGTTGACGACGCCCGCTCCGAGCACTTCTATCCATCCCGTGCCGTGGCACAGTCTGCAGCCCTTGCCGTGACATTGGGAACAGGTAACGTCCACTTCCACGCTCGGTTCGGTAAACGGGAAATACGACGGACGGAAACGCGTTTTCGTATTCTTGTCGAACAGCTCTCTCGCAAACAACGTCAGCGTACCTTTGAGATCGCACAAAGTGATGTGTTTGTCCACGACCAGTCCCTCTATCTGCTGAAACATAGGGCTGTGCGTGGCGTCGTCGTCGGGACGATAGACTTTACCGGGCACGACGATCGCGATGGGCGGCTTCTCGTTCATCATGGTGCGCGCCTGTACCGGCGAAGTATGCGTGCGCAGCAGTATGTCGTTCCCTATATAGAAAGTATCCTGCATATCTCTCGCGGGATGGTCTTTGGGTATGTTGAGCGCCTGAAAGTTGAAAAAGTCAAGTTCTATCTCGGGACCTCTCGCGACTTTGAAACCGAGCGAAGTGAATATGTCCACGATCTCGTTTTTGACGAGCGTGCACGGATGCAGACTTCCCAAAGAACCTTCGTGCGCCGAATACGTGACGTCTACGCTCTCGGCGAGCATCCTCGCCTCGGTCTGCGCCGCCTCGAGTTCCTTCTGCTTTTCGCCCGTCAGCGCGGTTATGACGTCGCGGGCCTCGTTGACGTATCTTCCGATCTCCGGTTTTTTGTCGGCGGGGACGTCCTTCATGCCGCGAAGCAACGCCGTCAGTTCGCCGCTCTTGCCCAGATACCTGACTTTGACCGCCGCGATGTCGGCGACGGTCGCGCAAGCGCTCACGTCCGCTTTAGCCGCGGAGATCAGACTGTCGATCTTTTCTTTCATATTACCTCCGAAAAAACAAACGCCCCATACTTTCGTATAGGGCGTTGTCACGCTGTACCACCTAACTTCGTCCGCAGGGAAAACCTTACGGACCTCTTAAGACTGTAACGGGTCTGACCGCAGCGGCTTACAACAGGTTGGGCCGCCGAGCTCGGGAGCGAATTCCCCGTTACGCTGTCGAACCGCCCTTTCAGCCTACGGGGCGGGATCTCTGTCGGCGCGTGTCCACGGGCACGTTCTCCGTCATGGCTTTTACCCTATTTTACAGCATTTTATCGGTTATGGCAACTCTTTTATCGTGGAAAAATCTATGCTGCCCGCGTTCTGTACGATAAACTGCGGCACGTCGCCCACTATGACGTTTTCGGCAAGCATGAGCGACGACGAACACTCCACGTTGTTGCTCTCCAAAGGAAGTATGACCTGCGCGTACGCGGTGATGTCGATATACAGCGCGTGCCTCACCTGATTTATTCCTACGCTCTCGAACTCCGTCCGAAAGAAACATTCCGCCAATCCCACCGTCATTATCTCGAGATTGACGTCAAAGCCTTTTTCGCCAAGCAGAACTATGCCCGAGAACGCGCCCAAAGGTACGTTGACGCCGTCGAAAAGCAGCGAAGTCATCTCCGTCTGTATGATCGTACTGATGTTGCTCATCACCATATTTACGTAAAGCATGTTTACGGTCAGCATTTCGATGTTGCCTTCCCCGTCCTTTACGATGGTGACGAAGTTTTCGTAATTCGCCGCGTCCATATCCACAGTAGCTTCTTCGTACGCAGTATTGAGGGCCTCCACCGTCTTGCTCCATACGGTGTTATAGGCGGTTTCGGTGACGAGCGGCACGATATTTCCTCTGAAATAAAACAACGCGCCTATTATCACGACAAGCACGATTATCACCGCAACGCAGATCTTCGCCTTTTTCCTTGCCCTCATATCTAATATGATATGCGGAAAAAGCCTCTGATGTTCCCGAATGCTCTCCGACTATCGGCAGGCAGGCGTCCGAACAATAACGAAATGCGCGGTCAAACTCGGTATCAAACCGAGTCCGGTTATTAGTGCTATGAAATTTTCCGCGCCGTGTTTTGCCTCCGCGCCCGAGCCTTACGGATGAACTGCGCCGCGTTGCCGACGGCCTACGTATTACCGGATGCGCGTATAGAATTTGAATGCGGACGCCGTTCTGAGCTCTTATTCTTTTGATCTCGGATGCTGCGATCAATAAACCGTCGCTCCGTGAACGTTCCACTTAAAGTCGACCGACAATACAAAACGATCATCCGAAAACGCTCTCTTCGCTTGGCAATTTTAAATTAACATACGGAATAATTTATTCTCGATTATCGCAATTTTCAGAATTATTCAGAAAAATATATTCTAAATCGGAAGAAAATCAAGCTTGGTCGCCAAAAGCAGAAAGCTTCTTTCAAATATGTTTTGCCGACCGCATTTGCCTATCCTGATCCCGGTCCGAAAAGCCTTCCCCGCCTTTCGACGGGGATCGGCTAAGCGCTCTTCGATTTGGATTTGAACAACACCGCGAATACGAATCCGAAAACTATCGCCGCAGTCAGCCCTCCCGCCACCGCGCGAAGTCCGTAAGTGCACGCCTCGAACAGTCCTATCTCGGCGCCCTCTATCGCGCCTGCGGCAAGCGACTTTCCGAAACCGATTATCGGGATCGTTATTCCCGCCAAAGCGAATTTTTCGATAGGGTCGAACAACCCGACCGCTTCGAGCACCACGCCCGTCAAAAGGAACGTGACCAGAATACGCGCGGACGTCATCTTCGTCTTGTTTATCAGTATCTGACCGATAAGACAGACGATCCCGCCGCAGAGAAAAACTCTGCCGTATCTTGACAATATCTCCAAAACCATACTCACCTGCACTCTATCGCCACGGCGTGCGCGATCCCCGGAATGCTTTCACCCTGCAACGACGAATCCTTGGACAGCATCGCGCCCGTGGGCACGAGCAATATCCTGTTGAGCTGCCCCGCCGTCAGCAACTTGTGAAAATAGCTGCAATATACAAGACTGCTGCATCCCGCGCCCGAACCGCCCAGTCCGCATTTTTGTTTTTCGCCGTAGATCAGGCACCCGCAGTCGTTCACGTTGGATCCGTCGCAGACCTTGTCATGCGACAGCAGTTCCACCAACAGTTCTCTGCCGAGCCGTCCGAGATCGCCGGTAACGATAAGATCGTAATAATCGGCGCTCCGTCCCGTTTCCCGCAAATGCGCCGCGATCGTGTCGTAAGCCGCCGGAGCCATCGCCGCCCCCATATTGTTGGCGTCGGTACAGCCGAGATCGATTATCTCTCCCAAAGTGTAGCAGGTTATCTCGGGACAGCGCCACCCCGGATAAGAGTCCGATACGAGTACTGCGCCCGCCCCCGTGACCGTTCTTTGCGAAGCGGGAGTAGGCTGTGTTCCGAGTTCGAGCGGATAGCGGTATTGCCTCTCCGCCGTCGCGAAATGCGAGCTAGTACAACAGATGACTTTGCTCATGCCCGCGCCGATCATCATGCTTGCAATCGCGAGCGATTGCCCGAACGTGGCGCAAGCGCAATACAACCCCGAAAACGGTATTGCGAAACTTCTTGCCGAAAACGACGACGGAACTATCTGATTGAGAAGATCGCCGCCGAGAAGGCAATCGATGTCTTCGGCGTCGAGCCCCGCTCTTTCGATGAGCCGCATCGTTACGTCGTCGCGAAATTTCGTTTCCGCTTTTTCGTGCGAAGGACACCCCCATTCTCCGCAGTCCGTGGAAAAATCGATGTAATGACGCAGATTTCCGTTTGCCTCGTCGTTGCCTGCAATATCCGCCACGTACGGCAGAAAAACTCTCTTATCGGGCGCATACGTTCGTTTCCCAAGCTTCACAGTCCGACCGCTCCTATTACGAAATAGATGAACCCGACGGCGACGCTCGCGCATACGCCGGACACGATTATCGGCCCCGCAATGCCGAACATCCGCGCCATAAGTCCGAAAACTATACCTTCGTTATGGAACTCCATCGCCGGAGAAACTATCGAATTGGCAAATCCCGTTATAGGTACGATAGATCCCGCCCCTGCGTAATAACCTATCTTATCGTATACGCCTATACCCGTGAGCAGCGAACCGATAAAGATCATCGTCATGCCTGTAAGCGCGGATATCGATTTTTCGTCCAAAGGAACGAACGCGGTATATACGTCCGAAAACGCCTGTCCTATCATACATATCAGCCCGCCTACGCAAAACGCCGTAAACAAAGTACGCGCTTCCTGCGTTCTCGGCGTCGCCTCTTTTACTATCGCAGAATAGCTTTTTGCGTCGATCATTCGCGCTCCTCCGCAGTCTTTCCGACCGACGGATAGACGGTTTCCCTGTCTTCTCGATTGCGTTTGAAAGCGATATCTTCCGTCTTTCCCATATCGGTATTATGCGCCCGCGGCGCCGAATTAACCGCTTCGGACGGTCTTATCGCGTATAAAAATGTTTTGCGCCGTATCAAACGGTATAAAAATGCCGCCCGATCGGCGGCAGGATTCAATCGAAAGCTTTTTTCAACGTACTGATTATCTTGCTCTCTATTCGCGATATCTGCACCTGGGACACGCCCATTATCTTGGCGATCTCGCTCTGCGTTTTGTCTTTGTAATATCTTAAGATCAATACCTTTTTCTCCCTTTCGGGCAGTCCGGCTATCACGTCTTTGAGCACGAGCTTGTCTATCATCGAATCGGACTCTTCCCCCGACGGCAGTTTGTCTATCACGCTCCTGTTCTCTTCGTCGTCGAATTTTTCGTACAAAGATACGGGATACTTGCTGCTGTCCATCGCGAACACTATCTCCTGCGGAGTAACTTCGAATTTATCGGCAAGGTATTCCGCGCTCGGAGCCTCTCCGTGCTCCGCCCGATAAGCTTCCACCTCTTTTTTGATCCTGGACGAAAGCGTTTTGAGCGCGCGGCTGACTTTGATCGCTCCGTCGTCGCGTATGAACCTCTTTATCTCGCCCGCTATCATGGGCACGGCGTAGGTAGAGAAACGCACGTTGTAAGACGTGTCGAAATTGTTTATCGCCTTTACCAGCCCCAGGCTGCCGAGTTGCAGCAGATCTTCGTATTCCGTCGCATTGCCCCTGTAACGGGCTGCGATCGACTTTATCAGCGGCATATTGTGAACGATCAGCTGTTCCTTAGCATGATCGTCCCCCGCCTGCGCCGCGGCGATATATTCGAGAGTTTGCTCTCTGTCAAGCATTTTCTACCTCGCGCTCGATCTTTTTCGCCATAACCACGCGCGTGCCTTCTCCGGGAGCCGAAGTGACGTCCATCCTGTCCATGAACGTGCTCATCAGCGTGAACCCCATTCCGCTCCTTTCCTGTTCGGGCTTGGTCGTGAAGAACGGTTGGATCGCGGTCTTAACGTCTTTTATCCCGCATCCTCTGTCGACGACGATTATTTCCAATTCGTCCCCGTCTAAACGCGCGGATATTTCCACTTTCTTTTCCGCGTCGCTCTCGTAACCGTGTATCACGCTGTTCGTAAACGCTTCGGAAACAGCCGTCTTGATATCCTCGATCTGATCGACCGTCGGATTGAGCGGCAGACAAAACGCCGCGACCGTACTGCGCACGAACGCGTCGTTTGCCGTGAGCGCAGATATCTCGATTTTAAGTTCGTTTTTCATTGTTACCTCTCAGCTCGTCTTTTTGATTATCGAATAAATGCCCGCGGTGTTGAGAATTTTATCCACGAGCCTGTTGGGACCGCATATCTTCGCCTCGATCCCTTTTTGTTTGAGTTTTTTGTATCTCCCGAGCAACATACCTATGCCCGTGCTGTCCATAAAGTCCAATTTCGAAAAATCGAAAATGAACGTTCTCTGCCTGCACATATCGATAGCCATATCTATCGTCGGCCGTACCTGCGAAGCCGTATGCTCATCCAGTTCGCCTATCAGCCTGACTACGACCGCGTCGGCGTATTCGGCAAATTTTACTTCCATGTCTTCCTCCCGAAAGTTCTCCCTTGCGGGGCAGATAAAAGTATATATCCGCACAAATGTCGCAAAGCGGCGGCGTTTGACGAAAAGCCTCGCAAAAAGACAAAAGCGCCGCGCCGCATCGTTGCATACGTCCGTCGCACATGCTAAAATGTGAATATGGTAAATACGGTGATAACGCCTGTCGAACAAAGCGACGCAAGACTTCTCAAAGACTTCACCTATCACGCCGTTTTCGTCCCGAAAAACAGTCCCGCGCCCTCGCGCGATATCGTCGAAAATCCGCAGCTTCGGACTTTTTGGGAAAACTTCGGACAACGCGGCGATATAGGTTTCAAGGCTGCGATCGAAGAAAAAACCGTAGGTATCGCATGGACGCGCCTTGCCGCGGCATACGGAGCGGTAGGAAAAGATATTCCCGTTCTTGCGATCTCGGTTCTGCCCGAATACAGAGGCAGAGGGATAGGCTCTGCTCTTCTGCGCGCGATTCTAGGGGCATTGCCCGAATACGGCTTCGACTCGGTATCGCTTTCCGTGCAAAAATACAATTTTATCGCAAATACTTACCGAAAGCTCGGCTTCATTGAGGTCGGCGAAAACGACAGAGAGCTTATCATGATAAAAAACGGTTTGTCTGCGGACAAAAGATAAAATACGCCCCGAAACATTCATCGTCGATTCATTATCCTACTCATGATAATAGCGCAATTTCACAAAAAAATATCTACCGTGAGGCGTTCTACAATTCTATTCAAGTAAAAATATGACACGCATCATGTCTTCAAGAAAGAAGGTATTCCGACGTTCAGTCGCAGAACAAGCGCACGATCGTATATCCGGCACGTACGACTTTCCTCGAATTTTCACTCGCAAAACTTTCTTGTAAGCGGTAAGTATTCCGAAAATCGATCTGTAGACGGCAAAATTTAAAATTGTCTAATTTTTCTACATATGAGTATTACGCAAAAATTGTATTGTATAACTCAAATGCGGTTTATGTTTATTATTTATACAAATGTTAATTAATTAATAATTATTTGTTTAATCAATGATTATAACAGGTTTATCGTAATTTTATCGACCTATAAAATTCATATTTGATAGCTTTGAACTGTTTCACAGAACACACTGAGAATATATCATCTCAAACCGCATACTTTTTACAATTCAAGGCGTTTCGGCATAATTTTCGCGACCGAACAAATTGTGTTTCACAGTTTACTTAGTTTTAAGTTTTTATATGAATAACTTTTTTCTCAACTCTCTGCCCTCATGATCGGTTCTGTATAAACGCAATTTTTCAGCCGCTTTTTATTATATTCTATTCAATGCCGTAATGTTTTTGTCCGATATTCGGTTTTCCAAAGGGCTCTTCGTCAAACGTAAACATACTATTTTTGCATAAACAAAATAAAACGGCGGATACTCTCCGCCGCTTCCGGTCATTGCTGTTTCTTGTCGTTGTCGTGTTTATGCTTAACGATCTCGTTTATTTCGCTGAGCCAGGAATTTATGTCCTTGAACTGCCTGTGTACCGCCGCAAAGCGCACATACGCCACGTCATCGATATCTTTCAGCCCCTCCATGACAAGATCTCCTATCTGCGTAGAGGTCACTTCCTGTTCGAGCTGATTCGCGAGAGATTTTTCTATATCCGCCACAAGCTTGTCTATCTGCTGCATTGATACGGGGCGCTTGTCGCACGCTTTGAGAATGCCGTTTTTAAGCTTTTGCGGCGAAAATATCTGTCTGCATCCCGATTTTTTTATGACCATGATAGGCGACGTTTCGATCGTTTCGTACGTCGTAAAACGCTTGCCGCATCTCACGCACTCCCGTCTGCGCCTTATCGAAGTCCCGTCTTCGTTTACCCTGCTGTCCACGACCTTACTGTCGGTACAGCCGCAAAATATGCACTTCATGGCAACCTCCGTTTTTATTATTATACTACATATTGCGGTGATTTGCCATCGTTTGACACAAAATACGGAAAAGACGCAACCCTTTGCTTATAAAAGCGCGCCGCCGTGTTGACACGACGGCGTATAATGCCTGTGCTTGACGCTTACCGTCAGAATCGACTTCGCAGCCTCTCCAGAGCGGTTTTTTCCAAACGGCTGACCTGAGCCTGCGATATCGATATCTCGCGCGATATCTCCGTCTGCGTTTTGCCGAGATAATAACGCATATATACGACCTTGCGTTCCTTATCGGGCAGATCCTTTATCGCGTCTTTAAGCCATATCCGTTCGTTCCAGTTTTCGGCGGTATTTTTTGAGTCGCCTATCTGATCTTCGAGCGACATCGTATCTTCGCCGTCTCCGAAAACGCTGTCCTGCAAATAAACAGGTTCGCTTACCGCGTCAAGCGCGCATACGACTTCTTTGAGAGGGATATCTATCTCTTCCGCTATCTCCATCGCCGTCGGCACTTTGTTCAGCTCCCCCTCGAGCTGTTCTTTCGCTCTCAGCGCCTTATACGCCACGTCGCGCATACTGCGGCTGACCTTTATACCCGAGCCGTCTTTGAGAAATCTTCTTATCTCTCCTATGATCATGGGCACTGCGTACGTCGAAAAAGCCACGTCAAAGCGCGTATCGAAGTTTTCGACCGCTTTCATCAATCCCACCATCCCTACCTGGAAAAGATCGTCGCTGTTGTTCTTGTTACGGAAACGCTGTACGACCGATAACACTAGCCTTACGTTGCCCATAGCGAGCTTTTCGCGCGCGTCTTTATCGCCGTTTTTGCTCTTGTTAAGGAGTTCTTTCGTCTCCTCCCGGCTCAGTTTGGGCAAAGCTCCCGTATTGACTCCGCATATGGTGACTTTGTGATTCATGTTCACCTCCTATGTAGCGGAGCTTACGGAACGGCGCACCTCAACGTAGATATAGTTTGCCCCTTCTGTCGGGATACTATACCGGAAAGGGACTTTAAGCCCGTGCAAGCGATCCGAACGGCGCGCGTAAACCGATCCCATTCGGAAACATTTGGCAGATCAAGTCAAAGCGTTCTCTTCCTTCGGATCACTGCCTTTTTCACGTATAAGTAAAACGCAGGTAAACGTTGAAACAACCGATACTGTCGCATTTTGTCGATCACGCCGTTGATTCCGAAAGCCGCTCGGAAACAACTTTTGACCTCGCAATATTCGGCACGATCCGATACAGTACGCCCGATCTTGCCGTGTTCACGATCATAGCGCGATCGGAGAACGGCAAAATCAAATCGACTTTCGCAAACTCAAGACCATAGAACGACCGCGACCCCGAGCGATCTTATCTTGCGGAACAGACTTCGGACTGCCCCTAAATTTTATTTATTGCGACGATATTTTGAAATGCGTCAATGACGTTCAATGCGGTTTGCGATTAATAAATATCACACGTTTGGCGTGTAGATATCTCATCGACCGAGCCTCTTTTGAAATACCGCGGCTACCGCGGGGTATTCGTCGACACAATAAAAAAGACGGCGTTTCCGCCGTCCTTTTATCTGTACCGATATCGTTAAACCGGTTGGATACCGTTTGCCACGTCTCCTACGAGAGTGTCGACCTTGCGCTTGTTCGCCTGTCTGTACTTGAAGTAATTGAGCGCGACCTGCGGGAAAAGCGCATACGAGAGAACGTCTTCGTCCTGTTCGATGTACTGTTTGATCTCCTCGCGGTATTTCGCAAGTTCGGGTTTGATAAGATCTGCGGGTCTGCAAGTGATCGGCTTTTCGTCGCCGAGGACCTTCTTGACGACTTCGGGGTTCGGAGCCGCGGGCAGTCTGCCGTATTCTCCTTTGAGCACGCCCTTGGTCTCAGCGGAAACCATCTTATATCTCTCGCCGCTGACGACGTTGAACACCGCCTGCGTACCGACGATCTGGCTGGTCGGGGTGACGAGCGGCGGATAGCCGAGATCTTTACGCACATTGGGCACTTCGGCAAGCACTTCGTCGTATTTGTCGAGAGCTCCGAGGGATTTCAACTGTCCTACAAGGTTGGAAAGCATACCGCCGGGGACCTGATAGATCAAAGCGTTGACGTCGGTCTTGAGCGACTTTTCGGTCAACCAACCGTCTTTTTTAAGTCTGTCCGCAACGGTAATGAAGTGTTTGTTGATCTCGTTGAGCAGTTTGAGATCGAGTCCCGTATCGTATTCGGTGCCTTGCAAAACCGCAACCATGGGCTCGGTCGCAGGCTGAGAAGTACCGTTGCCCAAAGCGGACAGCGCGCAGTCGACGATGTCTACGCCCGCCTCGATCGCTTTGAGGTAGGTAAGATTACCTGTTCCCGAAGTCTGATGCGTGTGCAGATGAACGGGCACCTTGACGACTTTCTTTATGCCCTTGACGAGATCGTACGCCACATAAGGCAGCAGGATGCCCGCCATATCCTTTATACAGATGACGTCGGCGCCCATGTCTTCGAGTTCTTTGGCAAGTTTGATGAAATACTCGGTGGTATGGACGGGGCTGGTCGTATAGGAAATGGTCGCCTCGCAGATGCCGCCGTACTTCTTGCAGCTGTCCATCGCCGTCTTCATGTTGCGGGTATCGTTGAGCGCGTCGAAGATACGGATGATGTTGATACCGTTTTCGATCGACTTCTTTACGAACTCTTCCACAACGTCGTCCGCATAGTGCTTGTATCCGAGGATGTTCTGTCCTCTGAGAAGCATCTGCAGCTTGGTGTTGGGCATAGCCTTGCGCAGCTGTCTGAGTCTTTCCCACGGATCCTCGTTGAGGAAGCGCAGACAAGAATCGAAAGTCGCGCCGCCCCAGCACTCGATCGAATAATACCCGACTTTATCGAGTTTGTCCGCAACGGGGAGCATCTCGTCCAATCTCATACGGGTCGCCGCCTGGGACTGGTGCGCGTCTCTCAAAATGGTTTCTGTGATCTGAACTTTTGCCATATTCTGTTACCTCTTAAATTATGCTACGCCGAATACGGAAAGCAGTACGCCTGCCGCGACTGCGCTGCCGATGACGCCTGCGACGTTGGGTCCCATCGCGTGCATGAGCAGATAGTTCTGCGGATTCTCTTCCTGTCCGACGTTATGCGATATTCTCGCAGCCATGGGAACGGCGGAAACGCCTGCCGAACCGATGAGCGGATTGACCTTACCTTTGCTGGTAATGTACATGAGTTTGCCGATGAGCAGACCGCCGAGCGTACCGAATGCGAACGCAAAGATACCGATGAGCAGTATTTTGAGCGTCTGCAAGTTGAGGAACACGTCCGCGGTAGCCTTGGTACCGACCAACACGCCGAGCAATATCGTGATGATATTGATGAGCTCGTTTTTAGCCGTATTGGTGAGCCTGGGCACGACCTCCGATTCCTTGAACAGGTTGCCGAGCATAAGCATACCGAGCAGCGGCACAGCACTGGGAAGTATGACGCCTACTACAAGCGTGACCGCAAGCGGGAACACGACTTTTTCGGTCTTGGATACGGGGCGGAGCTGTTCCATTACGACGCTCCTCTCCTTCTTTGTCGTGACCAGCTTCATGATCGGCGGCTGGATCAGTTTTATCAAAGCCATGTACGAATACGCCGCGACCGCGATTGACGGCAGCAAGTGCGCCGCAAGTTTGACCGTAACGTATATTGCGGTAGGACCGTCCGCGCCTCCGATTATAGCTATGGAAGCCGCTTCCTCGCCGGTGAATCCGATGTTGATCGCTATGATGAACGTGACGAATATACCCAGCTGAGCCGCCGCGCCCATGAGCAAACTCTTGGGGTTGGCGATGAGCGGACCGAAGTCGGTCATTGCGCCGATACCGAGGAAGATAAGCGGCGGATAGATGACCCAGTCTACGCCCTTGTACAGGTAGTAGAACATACCGAAGTCGTCCACGGCTTCATAAGTATACGCGTAATTCGGGTCGATCTGCGCCACTCTTTCGCAGATAGCGGCAAGCTTGTCGGACAAGCTGACCATATCCACGTCGCCCGCAGTCTGGTAAACGATCCCGAACATCTCGTTGAGTTCGTTGATCGTGCCGGATATCGCCGAAGAATAAGCGTAGGTATAGCCCAGATCTCCCGTGATATAGTCTGTGACGATCTGCAGCTGCTGCGCCGCGGTAGTCCCGTCGGGCAGCGTGAGCCCGAATTGCTCCGCAAGCTGAGGTACGGTTCCCGCGATCAGTTGTTCTCCTGTATTGAAGAACATATACATCTGCTCTCCGTCGACCGTAAACGTATATCCGTACGTACCGTAAAGGATATTGTACGTCCCCGGTATGTTGATGATGAACATACCGAAACCTATCGCGAGCAGCAGATTGGGCTCGAACTCCTTATACACCGCGAGATAGATCAGAACGCACGCGATCACGAGCATGATCAGGTTCTGCCACAGCGGCGTAAGCGAAGTCATGAAGCCCGTGCTGTTCCACAGGTTCTGAAGAGAGTCTACAAAGTCGAGAGACAGTATTGTAGATGAAAAGCCCAACATTATGCCACCTCGTTAAGCTATCGTGCAGAGAACTGTTCCGGTGTCTATGTTGGAGCCTTCGGTTACGCTGTAAGTGATTACGCCGTCTTTCGTCGCGACGATCGGCGTGTCCATTTTCATTGCTTCGAGAATGACTATCGTATCGTTCTTCTTCACGCTTGCGCCGCTTGCGAAGCAGAGCTTTTTGACCAGTCCGGGCATCTGCGTCTTGACGGGTTCGCCCGCGCCTGCGGCCTTGGGTGCCGGAGCCGGAGCGGGAGCAGCCTGCGCCGCGGGAGCGGGAGCAGCCTGAGGTGCCGGAGCCGGAGCAACGGGCGCCGCAACGGGAGCAACGGCGGCTCCGCCGATCTCCTCTACTTCTACGGCATAGGTCCTGCCGTTTACGGTAACGTTGAATTTACGCATGATCTTATCCTCTTTTTATTTGATTTCCTTTATGGAACGAACTCTGAAAGGCAGTTCGCTCATTTCCACGGGAGCAGCCGCCCCGCAGTAATATGCCGTTATCGCCGCGGTTATCGCAACGACGATCTCCTCTTCTTCCTGCGCCGCCCGCAGAGCCTCCGCCTCTTCGGCAAAGCGCTGCTCTTCTTCGCGCTTCTCTTCTTTCACGGCCTCGACCGCGTTTTTCTTCGCCAGCTTCTCGGGCAAAGCGATCAGAAGTTCCACCAGCTTGATGCATCCTATAAGGACGAACAGCACTATGAACACCATCGCGAGTCCGAGCACGAACACGAGCAGACCGGTGACGAGCCTGTCTCCGAAGTTCATGTCGGCTATGCCGAGCGAGTCCGGATCTCCCGTGACCTCGCAAGCCGCCGCAAACGTCATCATGAAGATGGCGACCAGAAGAGTCAGAAGTATTAACGCAACTCTTTTATTCTTCATATCCACTCCGTCAGACGCCCATGAGCATCATCAGCGCGGAAGCGAGATAAGGTCTCAGATTCTTGGCGTCGACGACGTTGTCCACATAGCCTTCCTGCGCCGCGATCATCGGATCCGACTCGATCTTCGCGTATTTGTCTTCGAGTTTCGCTCTCGCCTTGGACAGATCCTTGTCCTTTGCCGCGGACAGCTGATCCGCCATGAGGACATCCACCGCAGCGGCGGGTGCGAGCGGAGATATGCTCGCTTTATCGGTCGCGAGCGTATAGTCGAAGCCGATGCCCTTGCTCATCAGAGCGGCATAACCCGCGCCGACTGCCTTGCCGACGGCAACGCCTATCTTGTCTACCGAACTGCCCGCTATCGCCGCGAACATTTCGGCGGCGACTTTGGCGGCGCCCGCTTTCTCTTCTTCCAGAGTGGTGTTGAAGCCCAACGAATCGACCAACGTGATCAACGGCAGATCGAACGCTTCGAGTTTATCGACGAAAGCCGTGATCTTCTTCGCGCCTTCGAGCGAAAGGTATCCCTTGTTGACGGAAGGATCGGTCGCAACGATGCCGACGCTCATGCCGTTGACGGAAGTGAATGCGCATACAGCTTCTTTTGCCCATTCGGCGCAGTATTCGACGAAATTACCGTCGTCGCATACGGCCTTGACCGCGTCTTTCGCGGAAACGCCTTTGGCAAGAGCGGAGCTGACTCTGTTGGGGTCGTCGGTTGTTTCGACCTCCCCGAAAAGAATGTTCGCAAGTCCGACAAGCTGCTTTTTGAGATCCGCCTCGCTCTTATAGAAGAATTGAGCCGCGTCCGCGCCCGCCTTGTGCGCGTCGTAGCCCAACAACTTGTTGAGAGCGGGATACTCCTTCTGCGTGGAAGCCAAATACATCGGCGAATCGAGCGAAAGCACGGCGTCTTTGGACATAAACGTGAAATCCGCCATTGCCGCAAACGCGGACATCATGCCGACGGCGTTGCCTTTGACTATGCAAAAATGCGGGACTTGTCCCGAAACGATTGCGGCTTCCGCCAGCACCGACGCGTAACCTTCGAGCACGCCGACTCCCTCGCCTATCCTCGCTCCTCCGCAATCGATCACGGAAATAAGCGGCGTGCCGGTCTTTACGGCGCGTCTCATGCACTTGACGATCTTGTCGGCATGAGCCTTTCCGAGACTGCCTTTAAGCACTTCCGCATTTTGCGCGAAGATATGGACGGGCTTGCCGCCGAGAGTCGCGTAACCTGTCACGACGCCCTCGCCCAAAGCCGCGGCAGCGTCTTCGAACGTATTGCCTGTGACGAACACGTCCGTCTCGACGAAGCTCGCCTTGTCGGTAAGCGCGTCGATAAACTTCTTTATCGATGCGGTGGCCTTGCCGATGGCTTCGGAGCTGACAATGACTTTGCCGTTCTCCATATTCAATCCTCCATTATGCCGGTTGGCATATATTAAAATTATCTTAATTTACACCATAAGCATTATATATTAATACGCGGTGCGTTTGCAACTAAATCGGCGTTAAAAATTTACCACTTTGATTAATTTTTAACATATCTTCGGAGCGGTTCGCGGAGCACGTAAAAAGCGCGGATATCGCTGTATCCGCGCCGAAAAAAACCGTTTTGAGATATGCCGTATCGCGCCCTTATCCACGCGTCGGAGTCAAGTCGTCCGATCGCTTTCGATAGGGGCCCCGTCAACGGGCATTGAGTCGGGATCTTCTTCCAGAAACACGTCCATTTTTGACAAAACGGCTTCGAGCCCGAGCTTTGCCGACGAGGATACCGGGGTAATATCCGCCTGTCCCATCGCGAAAGCGTTTGCGATGACTCTGAGCTGCTTTCTTACTCTTTCTTTGGACAGCTTGTCCGCCTTTGTCGCTATCACGAAAAAAGGTATCGCATTGTGATGGAGATAGGCTATCATCTGCTTATCCAACGCCGTAGGTTCGTGCCTTATATCGACCAGCACGGCAACGCAGCACAGGCGCTCGTCCTCGGCGAGATAGCCGTCTATCATCGCCCCCCAGCGGCGCCTTTCGGCGTCCGACGCCTTTGCGAATCCGTATCCCGGAAGATCGACGAGATAGAACTCTCCGCCGTTCACTTCGAAAAAGTTGAGAAGTTTCGTCTTCCCGGGCGTCGACGACGTCTTTGCGATGCCGTTCGTATTGGCGAAATAATTGATGAACGAGCTCTTCCCTACGTTCGATCTTCCCGCAACGGCTATCCTCGGGACGTCCGCGATCGCCGAAGGATCGAACTTCGCCATGGAGAGCGCGAATTTTACGTTTTTGACTTTCATTGTCTTGCTCCGTCGCCGAACGCCTGCTCGAAAACTTCGGAGATAGCGCTTACCGGCACTATCTCGAACGCGCTCTTTACGTTGTCGGGAAGCTCGGAAGCCTCTGCGGCGTTGTCCTCGGGTATAATGACTTTTTTCATGCCCGCGCGCTTTGCGGCAAGAAGTTTTTCTTTCAGTCCGCCTATCTTCAAGACCTTACCGCTCAGAGTCAGCTCTCCCGTCATCGCGAGTCCGTCGCTGACCTTTCTGTCGGTAAAAGCCGAGTCCAAGGCCGTAGCCAGAGCTATTCCCGCGGACGGGCCGTCTTTCGGCGTGGCGCCGGCTGGTACGTGGATATGCACGTCTATATCGGACAAGCCTCTGCCCGTCTCGCTTCTGACGACCGACAAAGCTATTTTCGCTGATTCCTTCATCACGTCTCCCAAACTGCCCGTCAATATCAGATCGCCTTTTCCGGACGGGACGAGTTTGACCTCTATCGGAAGCGTCACGCCTCCCGCCGCCGTCCACGCGAGACCGTTCACGCAGCCGATCTCGCCGTCCGTCCTCTCGTCTTTTTCGGAATATGGCGGCAGACCGAGCAATTCCGAGACCGTCCTCGCGTCCACCTTCCTTTCGGACGGCAGCCCTTTCGTCAGCGCTTCCGTCGTTATCTTGCGGCATACGGAACCTATCTTTCTTTCCAGTTCGCGCACTCCCGATTCGCGCGTGTATCCTCTTATTATCAGGTCGACGGCATCGTCGAGGAAAGTGACTTCTTCGGGGAGCAATCCGCACGCCTCGAGCTGTTTCGGAATGAGATATTTTTTCGCTATCGCGAGCTTCTCGTCCTCGGTGTATCCGCTCATCTCTATCACTTCCATGCGGTCGAGAAGCGGCTTCTGGATCGTGGAAGTCGTGTTCGCCGTAGCGATGAAAAACACCTTGGACAGATCGTAAGGCAGTTCGAGATAATTATCTCTGAACGCGCCGTTCTGCGCGGGATCGAGCACTTCGAGCAGTGCGCCGGACGGATCTCCGCGCATATCGCTGGTCAGTTTGTCGACTTCGTCGAGCAAAAACAGCGGATCGGAACTCTTCGCGCCCGCAAGCTCGGAGATTATCCTGCCCGGCATCGCTCCGATATACGTCTTGCGGTGCCCTCTTATTTCCGCTTCGTCGTGTATGCCGCCGAGGCTTATATGGATATATTCTTTACCGAGCGCGCGCGCGATCGACTTCGCCACCGAAGTCTTGCCTACGCCCGGAGCGCCCACAAGACAGAGTACGGGGGCCGTCTTTCCTCCCGTCCTGCGCATCACGGCAAGATATTCTATCACGCGCTTTTTAACGTCTTCTATCCCGTAATGGTCTTCGTCGAGAACGCGTCTGACTTCTTCGAGATCCACGGTCGCGCCTCTGTAAACGTTCCACGGCAGCGACACGGCGGTTTCGAGATAGTTTATCAGCTGCGAATATTCGGGAGACGACACCGGCATGCGCGCGCATCTGCGAAGATCCTTGTTGAGTTTCGCCTTGACCTCGTCCGAAGCCGCAAGAGCGTTCACTTTTTCGGTAAGATCCTTGATATCTTCGTTCTCCTCGTCCTGCGCCTCGAGCTTTTTCTTTATGCTCTCTTTTATGTTTCTGGCCTTGGCGTCGAGTTCGGCAAGATCGTCGCATATGTATTTTGCGCGGCGCAATATGTCGTCCTCTTCGAGGATGCGGCGGCGCCTGCACGGATACAGATTTGCTATCAGACCGCATATCTCGTCAAAGGATCCCATCTCCGACGCGTCTTTGAGGACCTTCTCTCCCGCAATGCCGGACACCTTGAGCGGCGCGACGAGTTTCAGCTTTTCGAGAACGGCTTTACGCGCAAAGGCGATTTTGAGCGGAGGAGCCGACGGATAAGGATATTCGTCGAATTCCCCGGTTATCGTCCCGCTTTCGCTATCCTGTTCGAGAGATATCACCTTTGCCCTTACGTCCGTCCTGGCGCGGAAGACGAGTTTGCCGTCTTCGGCAATGCTTTCCACCGTGCCTATCGTACAGATCTCGCGGCAATCCCTGCCCACCTCGGGAAGCTCTCCCTCGACTGCCTTGGAGTCCACGGTCACGAACGCCAGCTTCCCGACGGGCCCCGCAAATATCTTGCCGAGAGCGCTGCGCATTTCTTTGTGCGCAGGCGAAATCGCAGCCGTCTGTCCCGGCAGGAACGTTTCGTCTTTCATAAACAACACGGGTAATTTCATATCGATCCGTCCTAATATCGAAAAATGCGAACGGCCCTCGGCCGTTCGCACCGCGTCACGCGCTCTTGCGTATCACGGTAGGTTTCTCTTTCATCTGCGCGCAGTCTTTGGTGATCACTATCTTCTCGACCGATTTGTCGCCGGGCGCGTCGAACATCACGTCGAGCATGATATTCTCGACAATGGATTTGAGTCCTCTTGCTCCCGTCTTCATCCTGACCGCCTGAGCGGCTATCTCGCGCAGTGCGCCGTCGGTGAATTCAAGATCCACGTCGTCTCCCGCGAACATCGCCTTATATTGTTTGACGAGCGCGTTCTTGGGTTTTACGAGAATGTTGACGAGCGCGTTCTCGTCGAGAGCGTCGACCGACACCACGACGGGGACTCTTCCTACGAATTCGGGGATAAGACCGAACTTGATCAGATCGTCGGGTTTGACGTCGTTGCATATCTGCCCGTAGGTCTGATTGCTCGTGCCCTTGACCTGCGCGCCGAATCCGAGCGCGGAGCCCTGCTTGCGCTTTTCCACGATCTTCTCGAGTCCGACGAAAGCGCCGCCGCAGATGAACAGTATGTTTGTCGTGTCGATCTGTATGCAATCCTGCTGAGGATGCTTTCTTCCGCCGTTGGGCGGAACGTTTGCGACCGTGCTTTCGAGTATCTTGAGAAGAGCCTGTTGCACGCCCTCGCCCGAAACGTCGCGCGTTATGGACATATTCTCGCCTTTTTTCGCGAGTTTGTCCACCTCGTCGATGTAGATTATGCCGACCTGAGCTTTCTTGATGTCGTAATCGGCTTTCTGGATGAGTTTGAGCAATATGTTCTCCACGTCGTCGCCGACGTATCCCGCTTCGGTGAGCGACGTCGCGTCGACTACCACGAAAGGCACGTCGAGGATCTTAGCCAACGTACTCGCGAGCATTGTCTTGCCGCATCCCGTGGGACCGAGCAGCAAAACGTTGCTCTTTTCCAATTCCACGTCGCCGCCGGTATTGCAATGGAGCCGTCTGTAATGGTTGTAGACCGCGACCGACAGCACCTTTTTCGCCTGATCCTGCCCGATGATATATTCGTCGAGTTTCGCCTTGATCTCCTTGGGCGTAGGCACGTTCACGTCAACGCTCTCATCGCTCTTCGCCGAATAGTCGTGAAGCATATGCTCGCACAGCGTAACGCACTCGTTGCAGATACATACGCCGTTCGCTCCCGTAAAGAGCCTTTCGACCTGATCGGCGGTCTTATTGCAGAACGAACAACGCGCGTTGAAATTCATTTCGTCGCTCATCCGCACCTCATCTCTTATAGTAGATCTTGTCGATCAAGCCGTATTCCAGCGCCTCTTCCGCGGAGAGATAGTTGTCCCTGTCGGTATCGGCGATGACTTTATCGAACGGCTGTCCGCAATTTTCCGCGAGAATGCGGGCCATCTTCTCCTTGGTGCGCTGGATATGGTTGGCGACGATGACGATATCGGACGCCTGTCCCTGCGCTCCGCCGAGAGGCTGATGGATCATGATCTCGCTGTTGGGAAGTGCGAATCTCTTGCCCTTCGTGCCCGAAGACAGAAGGAACGCGCCCATGCTCGCAGCCATACCCACGCAGATAGTATTGATGTCGCACTTTACGTAGTTCATCGTATCGTATATCGCAAGTCCCGCGCTTACGCTGCCGCCGGGGCTGTTGATATAGATGCTGATATCCTTGTCTGCGTCCTTTGCCTCGAGAAAGATGAGCTGAGCGACCACGCTGTCGGCGGTCTGATCGGTGATCTCTCCCGTGATGAATATTATTCTGTCCTCGAGCAGGCGCGAGTATATGTCGTACGCGCGCTCGCCCGCTTCGGTTTTGTCTATGACTGTAGGAATAAGCAAATTCTTCATATTGACAATCTCCTTTTCCGTTTTGCCGCAAAGCGGCTTACCGTCACGCCTTCTCGGTCTTGACGGTGTTGTTCTCTTTCAGATATGCGAAGACCTTTTTGGTAGTAAGTATGCTCTTCGCGTAATCGGCATACTGGGGCGGCACGTCGGACACGGTCTTGTATTCCTTAGCCGCTTCGCCGAGCTGTTCGGCAAGATAAGCCATGATCTCGTCGTCGGTCACGTCGATGGCGGGCAGCTGCTTTATCACCTCTTCCATGACGAGTCTGTACTTGACCGCCTTGGCGGAAGAATCGTGGTAACGTTTGAGCAGATCTTCCTCGGTGGAGCCGGTGAACTTGTAGTAGTCGTTGATGTTGAGCCCCTGATACTGCAACTGATAGGAGAACTCGTCTATCTTGCGCTTGCTCTCTTCGACGATCATGCACTCGGGGATCTCCGCTTCGGACGCGTCGGCGACGGCGTCGATGATGGAATTCTCGAGTTCTTCGTCCGCCTTCTCCTCGTTCTGAGCGGCGAGTCTGTCGCGTACGCTCTTCTTGTACTCGTCCACGGTGTCGCACTCGGAAATATCCTTGACGCTTTCGTCGTCCAGTTCGGGAACGACTTTGACGGTCGCTTCGTGAACGGTAACGGTGAACACAGCCTCTTTACCCGCAAGGCTCTTCTCGTGATAGTCTTCGGGGAAAGTGACCTTGATATCCTTGGTCTCTCCCACATTCATGCCCACCATCTGTTCCTCGAAGCCGGGAATGAACGTATGGCTGCCTATGACGAGCGTCTGCTTCTCCGCCGTGCCACCGTCGAATTTCACGCCGTCTACGCTGCCGCTGTAATCGATGAGGGTCTTGTCTCCGTCCGCGACCGCTCTGTCCTTGACGGGCTCCCAGCTTCCGGCGTTTTCGAGCGCCTGCTTTATCTCGGCGTCGACGTCGCCGTCGGTCACTTCCTTTACCTTCTTGACGAACTCGAGTCCGGTGAACTTGCCCAGCTTCACCTGCGGCTTGAGCTGTACGGTGGCGGTATACTTGAACGTGCTGTCGCTCACCGCGTCGATGTCGATCTCGGGGCTGTCCACGGGGAAAAGCTCCGTTTCCTTATCGAGTATTTCGCCGTATGTTTTCGGCAGGATTATATCCATAGCGTCTTCGAAAAATACGCCTACGCCGTATACGCTCTCGATAACGCGTCTGGGCGCCTTTCCTCTGCGGAAACCTTCTATCTGATACTTATTCTTCGTCTTGTTGTATGCTTCGGTGATCGCGTCTTTCCATTCCTCCGCGCTGACTTCGACGGTGAATTTGACGCGGTCTTTCTCCAAAAGTTCCTTGGTGTAGTTCATTGTAACCTCACAAAAAATTATTTGCAAGTAGTAGTTTAACACAATCGTCCGTTTATTGCAATTATTATTGCAAATAAATTACTTGTATTTTATAATAGTACCGTGGCGCGCCCGCCCGTCGGCATTACTGCGGGACAGACGCGCCCCGGAGGATAAATGCCCAACGATTTCGTAACGCTGAACGCCCTGTGCCGAGAACTCAACGCGGCGCTTTCGGGAGCGAAAATAGACAAGATACACATGCCAGAAGACGACGAAATAACCTTGTTCGTCCGAGCAGGCGGCAAAAACCTGTCGCTCGCTCTCTCCTGCAACGCCCAGAATCCGCGCATACATTTTACAGAACGGAAAAAGCAGAATCCCGTCAACGCGCCGGCTTTCTGTATGCTTTTGCGCAAATTCCTCACGGGCGCGACTGTAGAGGGGTGCCGTATGCTGGGCGAAGACCGCATTTTCTGTTTCGATATCCTCTCGCGCAATGAGATGCGCGACGTGCTAAGGCTTTCGCTCATCGCCGAAATGATGGGCAGATACAGCAATCTTCTGTTGGTCGACGCGCAGACCGGCACGGTCAAAGACGCGCTCAAACAGGCGTCGTTCGACACGGCGACCAAGCGCTGTCTGCTGCCCGGAGCGAAGTACGAACTCCCGCCTCAGAACAAGACGAAACTTTCCGACAAAGCCGGATTGAGCGAAGCGCTCGACTCCTTTTGCGGAGGCAATCTGAAAAACCATCTTCTCTCCGCGATCGGAGGCTTTGCGCCCGCCACGGCGGAAGAAGCCCTGTATGCCTCGGGCTGCGGGATACTCCGCGACGAGCCCCTTTCGGAAAGCGAAAAGGCTGCGCTGAAAGCCGAATTCGACGAACTGGAAAACGTATACGACTCTCCCCTGTTCTCGCCGTGCGCAAGCGTGAAGAACGGACGACCCGACGACTATTTCGCGTTCCCTTACGCCTCGGTCGGAACGGATTTTATCCGCTATCCGTCGATGAGCGCCGCAGTGGACGCCTGCGTCGGAGAAAAGGACGCAGAAGAAAGACGCCGCCAGCACGTCAAACATCTGGTCAAAGCGTGCAGAGGGCTGATCTCCAAGACGCAAAAAAAGCTGGAAAAATGTCTTGCCCGAAAAAGCGAAGCCGCGGGAGCGGAACGCAACCGCCTGTTCGGAGAGCTGCTCACTTCCCATCTTTACGCGCTGAAACGCGGAGAAAAAGTCGCGAAAGTCGCCAATTATTACGAAGAAGGCTGTCCCGAAGTCGAGATACCTCTGGATGTTACGCTCTCTCCCCAGCAAAACGCGGCGCAATATTTCAAAAAATACGCCAAGCAAAAGCGTACGGCGCAGCTCGTCGACGCGCAGATATCGGAATGCGAGACCACGCTGGAATATCTCCGAAGTATCGGCGCCTTTATAGAAGGATGTACGACTCAGGAAGAGATAGCAGAACTGGAAAAGGAACTCGAAGCGGCTGGCGCCGCCGGAATGCGCTCTGCTAGGTCCGCCCGTAAGGAAAAGCCCACGGCTCCTTTGCTGTACGACATAGACGGCTTTACCGTCGCCGCCGGGAAAAACAATCTTCAGAACGAAAAACTCACTTTCAAGACCGCAAACGGCGGCGATATCTGGCTTCATGCAAAAAATTCGCACGGTTCGCACGTCGTCATCTTTGCGGAAAACCGTCCCGTGCCCGACGAGGTGATCGCAAAGGCTGCGGCGATAGCGGCTTACAGATCGGAAGCGGCGAACTCCGACAAAACGGAAGTCGATTACACTCAAAGAAAGAATCTGCGCCGCCATCCGTGCGGGAAACCGGGGATGGTACTCTACACAGTCTACAATTCCGTCACCGTAAAGCCCGATCCGATGAGCCGATACGAGATAAAAAGCCGCGGATGAGCCGACTCTGCCGACGGCATAAACGAAAGCCCCCGTTTCCGACGGGGGCTTTTCATTCGGCGGGCGTCGTTTTTCCGCCGTATTTGCCGTCGAGGATCTCTATCACTTTTGCAAAATAGTCGGGAAGCGGCGCGGTAAACGTCATTCTCTCTCCGCTCGACGGATGCGTTATCTCGAGTTTGTATGCGTGCAGCAACTGCCCTTTCAGCCCGAACTTGTCCGATCCGCCGTAAGTCCTGTCGCCTACCACGGGATGTCCGATCGACTTCGCGTGCACTCTTATCTGGTGCGTTCTTCCCGTCTGCAATACGAATTCCGCGAAAGTGTAAGTCGGATAACGCTTTATGACCCTGTAATCGGTCACGGCGAGCCTGCCCGTACGCGACACCGCATATATCTTGCGGTCCTTTTTGCTTCTGTCGAGATAGTTCCTTATCTCTCCGCTGTCGTTGCGTACGACGCCGTCGAGCAGCGCCAAATAATGTCTTTTCGCGGTCTTTTCGGCTATCTGCCTCTGGAGAGAAAGGTGCGCGGCGTCGTTTTTTGCCACGACGAGCAGCCCCGACGTGTCTTTGTCGAGCCTGTGGACGATACCGGGGCGTATCACTCCGTTTATACCGCTGAGAGAATCGAGCGAATTGAGAAGCGCGTTGACGAGCGTATCGCCGTACGAACCGGGAGCGGGATGAACGACCATTCCCTGCGGTTTGTTCACGACCGCGATGTCGTTGTCCTGGTAAACTATCTCTATCGGTATATCCGACGGGGAAAGATCGAGCTCTTTCGGCGGAGGAGCGGATATGCTCACGCGATCGCCTTTACGCAGTACAGCCCCCGCTTTATCCGCCGCGGAACCGTTTATCGTTACGTTCCCGTCCAAGATCAGATTCCTTGCGTGCGAACGCGTACAGCCGACGATCCCGGCGACGAACGAATCCAGCCTGCCCTGGTCGTCTTCCGCGTACGTCGCGGAATAATTTTCAGTTCGGGCTGCCAACGTCCGATCCTCCGTCCGAGGAGAGTTCGTCCCTCCCCGCCGCGTCTTTATCCGTCAGCTTATCGGTTCCCGGTGCGTCCGCAGAGCCGGTCTCTCCGCATGCGTCTTCCGATATGGCGTCGCTGTCCGAAGGATATTCCTCCTCTGTCGTCACGGGACAGGCGCCCGTTTTTCCGCCTCGTTTTTTTCCGGAAAAATCGCCCTCGCGATAACCGAATATCATATATACTATCAGCATCGCCATGCCGATTATCACGAAGATATCGGCGATGTTGCCGATAGCGAAATCTATGCCGAAAAAGGTCTGTAAGAAAGTATAATCGATAAAGTCGCGGACATAGCCGAACGCTATCCTGTCGATCAGATTGCCTACTCCTCCGCCGATAACGCAAAGCAGCGCGTATCTGAATATCTTCGGAGAATGCGGTCTGAACAGCAGTATAAACAGCGCCGCCGCAAGTCCTATGGCGGTGATCGCGGTCAAAAGTTCCGTCCTGCCGTCGAATATACCGAAAGAAGCGCCGTAATTGCGCGCCAACGTTATCGAAAATATGCCTTCCGCTACCGTAACGGTGTTACCCGGCGCGTTTTCGAGTATGTCGAACGCCGCCGTTTTCGAAAGAAGATCGACGGCGAGCACGGCGACTCCGAACAGCGCTTCGAAAACGAAGACGCGGTATTTTTTCAAAAATTCCGCCATGTCAGTCGTACTTGCGTTTCAGCGAAGAAGGTCCCTGTATCATTACGCCTTCGGGAGTGAACAGGAACATATTGTCGTTTATCCTCTGCTGGGAACCGCCCAACGCGTATATCGCGCCGCTCAGAAAGTCGAGTATACGCTGAGAAGATTTGTCCGATATTTTCTGAAGATCGACGATTATCGCCTGCCTGCCGCGCAGCGAATCGATTATCACGCGCACGTCGTCGTAAGTCCTCGGATACGTGATTATGACGTTGCGGATATTGCCCGGGTCGATGTCCTGCTTGCCTTTGAAAGAGAACAGTCCCTTTTTCTTCTTCGGCTCTCTGTCCTCGTAATGCGGAGCCTGCTGAGGCACGTTGTAATCGTAATCGAAGTCGCGCGCTCCGTACTGCGGCGCGGGCGGCTGCTGAGCATAACCTCTCTGCCGATCCGCGTCGCCGCCGTAACCGTTGTCCTGAGGAGCGTATCCCGCGTCGCGGTAACGCTGTTGCTCGCGACCCGAGTATCCCTGCCTCGGGTCCCGGTGATCGTCGCGCCCGTAAGAAGACGGCGCTCTGTACCCCTGTTGCGGATATCTGCGCGGCTCGGGATCGCGCCTGTCGTTGTTGGTATAATAGTCGCGTTCCTCGTCGTTGTAACGCCTTCTGTCTCTCTCGTCCATCTTTCCTCCTAATTTCTCGCTCCGAACAGCACTCTGCCCGGTCTTATCATATTGGAGCCACCGTATTCGATCGCCGCCGCGTAATCGTTCGTCATTCCGCACGACGCGTACTTCGCCGAAACGTTGCCGCCTTCCATCGACTTCAGGAGATCGAACAGTTTTGCGAAACGTCGGAAATAACCTATAAGCGGCTGTATTTCGACGTTCGGCATCACCGACATTATCCCGTCTACGCTTATCGATCGATATCCCCGCAGAGAATCGACGAAACTTTCAAGTCCGTCGGGATCGATACCTCCCTTCGACAGCTCGCTCCCCATATTGATCTCGATAAGGCAATGCGCGGTCAGCGAATGCTTTTCCGCCTGTTTTTCTATCTCGTCGGCAAGCGATATCCTGTCAAGCGAATGTATCAGTACGACCTTATCGATTATGTACTTGACTTTGTTGCTCTGCAACTGCCCGATGATGTGCCAGTTCAACGCGGACTCGGGCGTGTACTTGGTCAGCAGTTCCTGAACTCTGTTTTCTCCCACGTCCGAGAGAAGATCTTCCTCTTCGATAAAATCGATCAGTTCCTTGGGCTGCGTCTTAGTCGCCGCTACGATGCGGATCGCGTCCTCCCTGCCGCATCTCTTCGCTATGTTCTCCACCTCCGAGCGGAGCGTTAAGATATTGTCCCTGATCTGTTCACGATCCAACATTTTTCGCCTGAGTAAAGTTATTTTCTATATTCTAACATATCGAAGCGGCAAAGTAAACATATGGCGCGATGTTTTTGAGCGCGAAAACGCAAAAACACGCCCGATCGTTATAAATCGGGCGTGTTTGCTATGAAAATGCGCTTAATTTATAATAATTTAGCCGTATTTTGGCTTTCGTCTTCATGCCTGCCGTTCTCGTCGGACGCGCCTTCGACCTTGAATCTGTTCACGCTGAACTCGTAAGCGACCCTTTCCTCCACGCTCCCGTCCTCGGCGGCTTTGTTGTAGACGCGGCTCTGTATCCTGCCCCACATGGACACCTTGGTCCCTACGGGCAGATCCTTTACGTAACGGGCGCTCCTTCCCCACAGGATACACGGGATATAGTCGGACTTGTTGTACGCCCTGTTGACCGCAAGCAGTACGTCGCATATCTCGCGGTTGAACGGCGTCACCCTGTACACGGGCTTTTTGCAGATGTAGCCGCTGACTTCGAGAAGGTTCGGATTGATCGATTCGTCCGCGGGATAGATGACGTCTCTCGCAAACGCGGTAAGCACGAGTCTGGATCTGCCCCCTTCCACTTTATTGTGGCTTCTGAACTGTCCTTCCACGGTGATCGTATCCCCTTCTCCGAAATCGTACCCCGCTATCAGCCTGTCGGACACCGTAAGCGGGATGACGTCGGATTGACCCGACAGCCTCTTCACCTCGAGCCGCGTTTCGTAAAATCCCTCTCCGAGGACCTCGTGCGTAAACACGAGCGGCGCCGCGATCTTTCCGGTAAGCGACAGCTTGTTGTTGTTCATCATATCGTAATTCATAATGCCTCCGTTATTGTTTATGTTGTACCCCGTTGTTGTCGACGGTATAGTTTTCTCCGTATATCAACTCGCTCAGCGTAACGGGCTCGTATCCGTCGTTGATCAGTTTTGCCAATACGATGGGCAGAGCCGTAAGTATGTTGTCGCTGTTGTTGTGAAAGAGTACGATCGATCCGTTTTTCACTCTTTTCGTCACTCTATCGTATATCTCCCTGTCGGACAGCCCCTTCCAATCCAGCGAATCCACGTCCCACTGCACCGTTGTCAGCCCCAATTCGCGGGCTCCTTCTATCAGCTCGTTGTCGTAATCTCCGAACGGCGCGCGGAAGTATCTCGGACTCGATCCGGTAAGCTCTTCTATTTTGCCGTTGACCGACGAAAGCTCCTCGGCTATCTTTTCGCGGGACAGCGTAGACATCTGAAGATGGTTTTCGCTGTGATTTCCTATTTCGCAGCCGCTCTCCGCTATCGCCTTTACCTCGTCGGGATATTTGTCGATCCAAAAGCCCACGAGAAAGAACGTGCCTTTGACGCCGTAATCGTCCAGTATCTCCAATATCCCTTCCGTCTTGTCCGCACCCCACGCCGCGTCGAACGTGAGCGCGATCTTTTTATCGTCCCGATCGACCGAATATATCGGGACTTCACGTGTGCTCGATCCCGCGAACACCGTTGCGAAATCGTCGCTGAACGTGCACCCGAAAGCGGCGGCTGCCGCTATTATCAGCGCCGCGGCGCAGATCACGGTTTTTTTGCCAATGCAATATATCATCGGTCACCTCGCCTATTATATCCGTTTCGAAAAGGCGGATATTGTCGATATTTCGGGTTTTTCGACGTATATCGGCGTATCCGAGCTCTTCTCTCACAGCTATGATACGAAGCGGCGCGCCGCAATATTCCGCAACGGCGCACGGTATAGCGAGTTCGCGGCATTTTCCGATCGGATACGAGGTTTTTTTCGTGTCTTTTTGTATTGACATTGCCGAAAAAATGTAATAAACTATTATAGCCGTGCTAAGTGGGGAGTCAGCGGTGCCCTGTACCTGCAATCCGCTACAGCAGGACTGAATACCGACCCCGGCTTGGAGTATGGGAGGTCTGCCTCGGGTAAGTACCGTAGATACTAAGGTCTTGTGCAAATCTGCACTGTGAACCATGTCAGGGCTTGACCGCAGCAGCATTAAGCAGACCGCAGGTTGTGCCACGAGGTAGCTTTAGAGGAGGCAACTGTCCGTGTTACGCTCCGGTACGCCATGTCAAAGTCGGTTGCACGGCCTTGCAAAGACGCATACGGTACGGAAACGTGCCGTTTTTTCTTGAAGTTTCCTTTGATTTCCATTCTCTCTCCTTTTGTGTCCTAAGGCTGAATTTCGGTTTTTTATTATATTTTTCGACATTGCGTCATATTTTTCAGTATGGATTACTCCAAATATTACCTCAAAAACTATCGCCCCGACGATGAAGGCGAAGCCGGCGGAGAGCCGGCGTACTCGGGGCCTCTCCTTGACCGCCCCCACACTCCCGAGATCGTCTATATCAATCCCGACGGAGAAGAGTTCGTGCCCGATCCGCCGAGAGAGGTCCGCCCCGCGCCCCGCAAAAGCGCCGACAAGAAACCTTTCGGCGTGCGGCTGATAATCAACGTTCTTATCGCGCTCGTAGTCATCTTGTCGATCTTCGTGTCCGTGGATTTCATAACCGACGGACAGCTTATAGAAGCGGTCACCGAACTGTTCTCGCAGACGCGCACGTATTATGCGGTACTTGATCTGCCCAGCGACACCGTCCAGGGGACCGTAGTAAACGCCGAGACGGTCCGCCTCGGAGGCAAAGCCGGTTATCCCATCAAGTACGACGGCAGCTACTACTGCGTACTCGACATCTACGGAGACCGCAAAAGCGCCGATAACGCGGGAGCTTCCGCAAATTCCGTTATATACGAATTCTCCTGCTCCGCACCCGATCTGCCCTCGGAATACGACGCATATCTCGACAAACCGTACGAAGTGTGCGACAATCTCGACGATATTGCCGCAAGGCTCGCTACCGGCGAGACGTCTCCTTCTCAGGCTCTGCTGTCCGTTGAAGAGCTGTACGAACAGACTCTTATCGAATCGGACGAACTCAAGGCGCTGTCAAACGAGCGGGCGACCAAGCAGATATTGGAATTCGTCTCCGACTATTCCGTCGCAGTCGCGGCGCTGGCGTCTCTCTGCGATGAAAGCGTATACCGCACGAATTACGCAAGCGACGTCCGATACGCTCGCTGTCAGATATTGTTCGCTTTCGCGCTGTGACAGAGAGCCGTTTCTTAGCCTTGGCCGCAAGCAAAAAGCCGCGTTTCCGAACGCGCGAAGTGTTGCGGAAAAGTGATTTATTCTGTTATTTTTTGTTCGACAATGCTTGTTGCAATGATTAAATTATAGCATTGACACCTATAAATGTCTACAAAGTTCTGATTTTTCGAAAAAATTATTTGAATATCGAAAAAACACGTAAAGAAGCGCCGCCGCTCGAACCGCGGCGACGCCTGTCGTTATACGAAACTTCTACCGCTTTACCACCTGTCGGCAATATCTCGGATAAAGTCCAGCCACGAAGCCTTTTCGATATCTATCGGGCTCACCAAATCGAACTCGGCTCTGCGATCGCCGCAGGTCACTATCGCTTTGGCTATCACGTCGCCTTTGGCTACGGGCGCTTTGACGTCGTAAGGCACGTATTCGACGGTCAGTTCCTCGCCTCTCATCAACGACATACCTACTTTTTCCGCAGCGACGGGGACAACCGTCTTTGTCTTTCCGCTCTTGACTTTTATCTCGATATCCGCGCTCTGCCCCTGATCCAGCACGCTTTCGTAACGGCAATTCGCGAACGCATAGTTCAAAAGTCTGCTGCATTCGGCAAAACGCGTTTTGCTGTCCGCCGCGCCTATGATCGTTGCGACCGCGCTTACGCCGTTGCGCTCGGCGCACGCGGAAAGACAGAACCCGGCATTATCCGTATAACCGGTCTTACCGCCTTTGCACCCCTGATACTGTCTTATCAATTTATTGGTATTTGTAAGATTGGTCACCCTGCCGGACGGATGCACGTAATCTTCCGTCCAGATCGAGGAGTATTCGAAATAAAGATCGTGTTTCATCAACTCCCTGGTCATGGTATTGACGTCTCTGGCGGTAGAATACTGCTCGGATTGAGAAGGAAGCCCCGTGCAGTTGGCAAATTTAGTTCCGCTCATACCCAGCTGCGACGCCTTTTCGTTCATCATAGCGACAAAAGTGTCCGCGCTGCCCGCGACGCGCTCCGCCAAAGCGTACGACGCGTCGTTTGCGGAAGCGACGATCACGCCCTTCAACAGATCGCCGACAGGATATTCGCTTCCCGCGTCGAGAAACATCTGACTGCCGCCCATGCCCGAAGCCTCTTCGGACACCGTTATCTTTTCGTCCACCGAAAGATCTCCTCTGTCGATACTCTCAAAGACCAGCGTCGCCGTCATGATCTTTACCATACTCGCGATTTCATGCTTTGCGTCGGCATTGTACGAATATATCTCTCTGCCGTATTCGTCGGCGAGATATGCCGAATGCGACGTAACGCTGACGCCGCTCTCTTCGGCGCAGGCGACCTGAAAAGTACATACTACGGCTATAGCCGCAAGCGCCAACGCCACTATCAATTTTTTCTTCATATGACACCTCACGCGTTTAGTATTGTTCTTAGAGTGTTTTTTTTGCATACGATCAAATTTAGAATATAATAGGCTTAAAACTCGATTATTATTATGAAAATCATAGCAATTTATAACAATTTATCGCCAACAGTGATCATGATCCTTGTGAAAAACTTTGATCTGCACTCTTAACCCCACACCGATAACTTCCCATTCGGTATGCGGAGCAATGCCTGCTTATCGTATTTTCGTCAGACAAACGCTTCTCAGACGACCGGATCGTACATATTACCATACAGTCACGAAACTCACATCGATCGGAGCTTACGCGTAATATTCGGATAATTATGGATATATATTATACAGACAGAGAGGCGCAATATGAACATAGTACTGACCGGAGGAGGAAGCGCGGGACACGTTATGCCCAACCTCGCCCTGCTCCCCCATCTTACAGACAAATTCGATAAAATATTTTACATCGGCTCCGAAAACGGTTGCGAAAAAAGACTTGCCGAATCCAAGGGAATAACATTCCGATCGGTCCCGACGGTCAAGCTCGACCGCACGAAAAAACTTGCCAACTTAAAAATACCGTTTACCTTGTACTCGGGTATAAGCGAAGCAAAAAAACTGCTGCGCGATCTCCATGCCGATATCGTATTCGCAAAAGGCGGTTACGTTTCCCTGCCCGCGGCGTTTGCCGCAAGATCGTTGAATATCCCTGTGATATGCCACGAATCGGATTACAGCCTCGGACTTGCCAACAGGCTGATATCGGGCTTTGCAGTACGCACGCTGACATCGTTCGAGAGTACAAAAGCGAAAAACGCGGAATTTACAGGCAATCCCGTGCGGCTCGACCTGCTGACCGCAAACGCGCTAAACGCAAAAAGAGAATGCGCGTTTTTACGCGATAAGAAGACCGTGTTATTTGTCGGAGGATCTGGCGGAGCCGCCGCTGTAAACAGCGCGGTCAGGGCTTCGCTTTCGTCGCTCACGCCCGATCTCAACGTGATACACATCGCGGGAGCAGGCAATAAATACGACCCCGAGCTCGGATACAGATCGTTTGAATTCGTGGATAACGTCTTTGACTATTACGCATATGCGGACGTTGTCGTTTCCCGCGCGGGAGCAAACTGCGCAAGCGAACTCGCGGCAATGGGCAAACGAGTGATATTCATACCTCTGCCGAAAGGAGCTTCGAGAGGCGATCAGCTGCAAAATGCGGACTTTTACGCAAAGCGCGGGTGTGCGAGAGTGTTGGAACAAGACCGCCTGTGCGCTTACGAACTTGTCTGCGCGATCACGGATATGCTGTCGCGCCCCTCTCCCGATCCCGACCCGATACCTCTCGGAGCGGGAGCAAAGATCGCCGATATACTTTACAGCGCGGCGAACGCCGCAAAGGCGTGACAAGACCTACGGGTATGGTTGCGATAGATCATTGAGCGCGATAACGAGCCGGATCCCCAAGGATATCTCCATCGACCGAGATTCGACGGCGCGTTTCGCAATATCCTTGAACGCAATACTCCGAATGTTGCCTGCGCATTGTCTGCTTCGTTGAGTTTGACTATTCCCACACGTCGCGACCTCATTTTCGACATAAAAAACGACCGCCTAAGCGATCGTTTTCACTCATTTAATTGTTTTCAATATCTAAATATTCGAAAGCCTCTTCTTCTGTACTGATACGCACATCGCCGTCTTTCGCAAGCACGACCAACGGCAATCCGACATATCCGCCGTTTCCGTATACGGGTATGTAAACTTCATATCCGTTCCAATCTTTTCCTCTTTTGCAACTATCTGCCCCGAGAGCCTCCATCGCTTCGTCAAGAAGTTTTTTCGTATTGTCTGTCATTTTAACTTATAATCTCCGATCTTTTCAGCTTCGCGATCTTTCGACTGCGAAGTTTTACCGTTGGACTTGTACAGTCCGAAGTATTCACTCTTCCACGTTGTGCCTGTAACCGCCGACAGCGACCATATTAAGTGTACTGCCCATATTTCTGCACGCCGCTTTGAGCATGTTGAAGCCTTTTTTCGTTCTGTCCGAAATGGGCACGTCTTCGGTGTTGACGGGTACGCATTCTCCGTCCACGAGAGCGACAGCAAAATCGTACGGCATCGTTACCGTATCCACGAACACTATCGCGCCGTTTTTCGCAGGATCCGACAAAGTCACTCCTTTGCGATAGCGCTTCATCGGCTCTATCGACGAAAGGACGACTCTCTTTGCATAGCCGTTGTCCGTCATGACGACGATCTCTCCTTCGTTGGAGTGCTGACATGCAAATATCACCTTGTCGCCGTCTCCGAGCTGTATCCCTCTGACTCCGGACGCCTTCCGTCCCTGGCAAGGTATATCCGCTTCGGCGTTGAGCACCATGCCCTGTTCGGTGACGAACAGCAGATACTCGCACTCCGGATCGGCTATCTCCGCATTTACGACCTCGTCGCTTTCGTCTTTGAACACGAGCGCGGGGTAAACCGTCTTTTTATCCAAGCCGTATTCGGAGGCTTCGCTCTTTTTGACGAGTCCGTCTTTCGTATAGAAACATATCTCCGCGCCTTTGAGCTCTTCCGCAGTCATTACCGCTATCAGCTTGTCGTCGCTGTCCGCTTTCGCTATCTTATTGACGGATACGCCCTTCGACTTCCATTTATCGTCGCCGAGCATATCGATATCGAAGACGACGGCAAGTCCTTTTTTCGTAAAGCCTATCACGTTTGCGGAATTGTCGCATTTGACCGCCCTCCGCACAAGATCCCCCTGCTGACAGTTGGCTATGCCTTTGGAAGCGAGGCGGTAGCCCTTCTCGCTCATGAATTTGAGATTACCGTTCTGAGTGAGCACGAGCATTCCCGATCTTTCTATCTTCGCGTTGAGATCCACCGTCGCTATCGTGGCTTTATCGGGAGCGACGATCTCGGTACGGCGCTTGTCCGCATATTTGCGCTTGATCTCGAGAAGTTCTTTTTTTACCACCGCGAGCTGTCTGCGCTTGGATGAAAGTATCGATTCCAGTTCGGATATCTTGCGCCCCAGTTCGGCGATCTCCTCTTCGAGCTTGCGCGCGTCCACCTTTTTGAGCTGTTTGAGCTTCATCTCGAGAATCGCGACGGCCTGCCTTTCCGTCAGGGAAAACTCCTGCTTTATCCGCTCTTTCGCCTCTACGTCCGTATCGGAATTGAGGATTATATCGACCACGCGACGGATATTGTTGACCGCTATCAGTTTACCCTGCTGGATGTGTTCCAGCTTTTTGGCTTGATTGAGTTCGAACTGCGAACGGCGGTAAATTATCTGTCTTTGATATTCGGTATAATGCGCGATTATTTCGATAAGCCCCATCTGTCTGGGCTTGCCGCCCGCGATCGCGACCATGTTGACCGAGAAAGTATCCTCAAGATCCGACGTCTTGAACAGAGCCGCAAGTATCTTTTCCGCGTTCGCCTCTCTTTTGAGTTTGATCACCGCGCGCATTCCTTTGCGGTCCGATTCGTCCACGATATCGGTTATTACGCCGAATATCTCCTTTTTCTTTTCTCTCAGCTCGTTTATCCTTTGCAGAAGCTGAGCTTTGTTCTTCTGATACGGCAGCTCGGTGATGACGATGACGTCTTTGTCCCCGTCTTTTTCGACGAAAGCGCGCGCTCTTACGGTAACTTTGCCTTTGCCCGTCGCATACGCCTGCTCGATGCCGTCGCCGGAAATTATTATCCCTCCCGTCGGAAAATCCGGCGCGGGGATATACTGCATCATCTCTTTCAGAGTGATACGGCTGTTGTCGATATAAGCGGCTACTCCGTTTATGACCTCGCCGAGATTATGCGGAGGTATGTTGGTGGTAAGACCGACCGCGATGCCCACGGCTCCGTTGACGAGCAGATTGGGGAATTTGCACGGCAGCATATCCGGCTCTTGCAGAGTGTCGTCGAAGTTGAGCGAAAAGCTGACGGTCTCCTTGTCTATGTCGCGGAGCATCTCCATCGCGAGAGGCGTAAGACGCGCTTCGGTATAACGCATAGCCGCGGCGCTGTCGCCGTCTACGCTTCCGAAATTGCCGTGTCCGTCTACGAGCAGCATTCTGGTATTGAACGGCTGGGCAAGCCTTACCATGGCGTCGTAGACGCTCTTATCTCCGTGCGGATGGTATTTGCCGAGACACTCTCCCACGATCCTTGCGGACTTTTTATGAGGCTTGTCGGGAGTTATCCCCAGTTCGTTCATCGCAAACAGTATCCTGCGCTGAACGGGTTTCAGCCCGTCCTCAACGCGAGGCAGAGCCCTGTCCAATATGACGTGCTCGGAATACGGCATCATGGAAGCGTGCATTATGTTCTCGACGCTGTCCTCGATGATTATGGATTTGTCCTCAAACGTGTTTTTCTTTGCCATTTATCACTCCGTAAACGCCTTAAAGCTGTCCGTCTTATTGAAATTCGCGTTTTCGTTTATATACTGTTTTCTGGCCTCGACATTGTCGCCCATAAGGATCGAGATCATGTTTTCCGCCTCCGACGCGTCTTCTATGGTGACTTTCATCAGCGTTCTCGCCGAAGGATCCATGGTCGTTTCCCACAGCTGTTCGGGATTCATCTCTCCCAAACCTTTGTAACGCTGCAACGTATAGCCTCTGCTTGCCGTTTCCAACATCTTTTTGAGTTCTTCGTCGTCGTATGCGTAGCGGGTGCCGTTTTTGTCCGTGACGCGGTACAGCGGCGGCATCCCTATGAATACATGACCGTCCATGATCAATTCTTTCATGTAACGATAGAAGAACGTGAGCAGTATCGCCCTTATATGCGCGCCGTCCTGGTCTGCGTCGGCGAGGATAATGACCTTGTTGTATTTAAGGCCTTTGATGTCGAAATCCTTATCGAAGCCCGTCCCGAGAGCATTGATGATCGACGCCATTTCCTCGTTTTCCAATATCTGATTGATACGCTTTTTTTCGGCGTTCAGCGGTTTTCCTTTCAGCGGAAGTATCGCCTGGAACTGCCTGTCTCTGCCCTGTTTGGCGCTGCCTCCCGCAGAGTCGCCCTCGACTATGAACAGTTCGTTGAATTCGGCTTTCCTGCCCGTGCAATTCGAGAGTTTGCCGACAAGAGCGCTCGACGTCATACTGTTCAGCTTGCGCGTCATGTCTTTGGCAGTAGCGGCTTTGACCCTCGCTTTCGCCGCTATATCCGCTTTTGCATAGATCGCGTCGATCGTTTCCTTTTTCGCCTTGTTCAGCCAATCGCGCAATACGTCGGTGAGGATATTTTCCACCTGCGTCTTGACCTCGGGATTGCCGAGTTTCGTCTTGGTCTGCCCCTCGAACTGAACATTGCGCATCTTTATGGCGAGCACCGCCGTCATGCCTTCGCGGAAATCCTCTCCCATAAAATTGGGCTGTTTGTCTTTGAGTATGTTTTTCGCCCTTGCGAAATCGTTGAATACCTTGGTGTAAGCGGACTTGAATCCTGTCTCGTGCGTACCGCCTTCCGTGGTCGGTATATTGTTGACGAAACTGATTATGCTCTCGTTATATCCGTCTGTGTGCTGTATCGCGAGCATCAGCTCGAAATCGTCGCTCTTTTTCTCGACGTAAAGAGGTTCGGGATAAAGCACCGCCTTGCTGTTGTTTATATATTTTACGAAATCGCGAAGTCCGCCCTCGTAGTGGTAGAACTTGCTTTTGACCGAACCGTCCTCGTTCTTTTCCCTCAGATCGGTAACGGTGATCTTCATGCCTCCGTTCAGAAAAGCGAGTTCTTTGCAGCGGCGTCTTATGGCGTCGAACGAAAACTGCTCCTTGCCGAAGACTCTGTCGTCGGGAAGGAACGTGACGAGAGTGCCCCGCAGCTTTTTATCGCAGGGCTTTTGCGTAAGCGGCCCCTTGGGAACGCCGCTCAATATCTTGCCGCCCACTTCGGGCGAATGGAATTCCTGAGTATACTCGGTACCGTTTTTATAGACCGATACGGTCAGCCACCGCGAAAGCGCGTTGGTAACGCTCGCGCCGACGCCGTGCAGACCGCCCGAAAAGCCGTAGTTTGAGTTGTTGAACTTTCCTCCCGCATGCAGCTTGGTAAAAACGAGCTCGACTCCCGTTATGCCGTACTTTTTGTGCACGTCCACAGGTATGCCTCTGCCGTCGTCTTTGACTCCGATACTGTTGTCCGGATATATGGTTATCTCCAACGACGTACCGTAGCCGTTTGCGATCTCGTCTATACTGTTGTCGACGATCTCCCATAAGATGTGATGCATACCCTTCGATCCGGTAGTCCCGATATACATTCCGGGACGTACGCGGACCGCTTCGAGTCCTTCGAGTACTTCCAGATCCTGCGAATCGTAGCTCTCTTTCATCCTTCCTCCGTCAAAGCGTCACTTTTCCAGTCCGCAGCAGGCGTCTATAAAATCCGCAACGTCGCCGTAGACTTCGCGGTTGTTCAGCTCGTTGAGCAATTCGTGTCTTGCGTCGGGATACAGCTTCATGGACACCTTGGTCATCCCGATGGAAAGATATTTCTCGTAGAGTTTGACGACAAGATCGCCCATGCCCCCTACGGGATCCTTGTCGCCGCTTATTATGAATATCGGCAGATCCTTGCGTATATTGCTCATATTTCCCGCCTTATAAAGTTTGGACAGACCTCCGAAAAACGACTTGTAAAAGCCGGCGGACATCGTGAAATCGCAATATTTGTCGGCAAGATACTTTTCGCGCTTGGCGTCGTCGCGCGTCCCCCACGCAAAGTCTTTATTTTCCGAAGCGAACTTCGCGTCGTATGCTCCGAAGGTCAGCTTACGTATAAGTTCGGCGGGAGAATCATTGCCCTTGACCGCCACCTGAGCGGAAGCGACCGCCTTGCCGAATTTGACAGCGACGCCGCTCTGACACGCGCTGCCGCAGAGCACGGTGCCGATTATCTCTCCGCTCGCCCTCTGTATGTACCCCTGAGCCAGAAACGATCCGTAACTGTGCCCGAACAAAAGTACAGGCAGCCCGTATTCGTGCCTTGCGTATTCGGTGATCGCTATTGCGTCCTGGATCGTATCCGCAAAACAGTCGCCGTCGGGCACAAGTCCGAGTTTGTTCTCTCCCGCAGTCAGACCATGCCCGCGATGATCGTCGCCTATAACTATGTATCCCAAAGAGTTGAGATATTCGGCAAAATCGCCGTATCTTCCTATATGTTCTGCCATACCGTGCAGTATCTGCACTACGGCCTTGGGCTGCTCGACTTCGTCCCAGGCGGTAAGCCACAGATCGTAGCCCTTGTAGCCCTCCAAAATAAACTGTTTCATAATATATCCCGCGCCGTATATCGGTCCGCGCAAACGCGGAACACAAGATATTGGCGATTATTTTTATTTTACTGTAATTATTATACAATATATTGCGGTTTTAAGCAAGCGCATTTTTGATATTGCCCGCAGCGATAACGGTTTTTTCGCGATTATCCGACATTTGTATCGTTATTGTAAGACCGGTTGGTGTTATATGAATATTT